>CAVGBY010000016.1:6415-24967 GCA_963627355.1 uncultured Prevotella sp.
TACAGATTCTACGCGGGCAATCTCCCTTTTCAGCATTTTTCCGTAGTCAAGCTCGCCGGTCTTGATGCGTTCCCGCTCGTCTTCCCAGTTCTGCAGATCTGTTATAAAAAGAAAATTAAAATCCTTTGTGTTCGCCTTTTCCGCCCAGAGCTGCGCCTCCTGCCAGTAATAAAGCCCCGCGTTATAAAAACTCAAGGCTTTCTCAAGATTCCGTATGTATTCATCTTTCCACGGCGCGTCGTAAAATTTTGCGACTTTCTTGTCAAAGGTACGTCCAAGCCTAAGGTGCTGCTCAATCAGCTTTAAATTTATGTGCATCTGAAAAAGGTAGCGGTATTTTTCCCACTGTTTTTCTGTGTCAATTTTTGCGTTTGCGTAAAGCGGGTTCGCAAAGTCCGCCTGGGCCGCTTTTTCCAGCCAGTAAATATTTTCAATGCAGTCGTCCGGGTACTGCTGGTAATGAACGTGATAAAGTCTGTACCAGTCCTCCTTATATTTTACCATGTAGGCGCTTGCCGAAGAAACGCACATAAAGGCAAGGAGCAGCGCAGAAACGAGAAATTTCATCATCTTAAAAACAGGCTTTTTCACACTAATTTTATCGGAAAAAAAAACTTAAAATTAACCGGAATTCTTCTTTTTCTTTGGGCAACCCGGCGGAAAACCGCCGTCGGGCTTTTCAGGGTTTCATTGCGGTCCGACTTCGTCTGCCCGCAACGGCTCCGCCGCCCTTACAATCCCTGTTGCGTCCGCTTATCTAATGTTTTTCCAGATAAAATCACTTATTTCTTCAATTGATTTTGTTGCGTCAACATCGATAATCTTCATTCCTTCGCCTTTTTTTCCGCGGTATTCATTTATCACAGAGTCGTAAAGCGCGGCAGTTTTTTCCTGGAACGAAAGTTTCTCGTAAATCTCTTTTGTCTCTCCGCGGCTGTCAACCCGCGCAAGGGAAATTCTAGGGTCAATCTTAAAGTAAAAAAGATATTCCGGAAGCGGAAAAACGCTGTTTAAAAGCTCAGGAAGCTCCTTTCCGCACGTAACAGACTGGTACGCAAGGCTAGAAAAAAAATACCTGTCGCTTATCGCGGTTTTTCCATTTTCTGTCTGGGCGATAATTCCGTCTTTTCCAAAAATATGCTCGGAACGGTCGGCCGCAAACAGAAAAGCCGCGGTTTTTTCGTCAACCTTGAATTCGCCTTTTAACATTCTTCTTAAAAATTTTCCGGTTTCGCCCGATGTCGGCTCGGCAGTTACAAAAACTTTTTCCTTGTCAAAATGTCCGGCAAGTCTTTTTATCTGCGTGGAAGTTCCGGCTCCGTCTATTCCTTCAAAAACGATGAAATTCTTTAAAATCATTGTTTCCATCCTTGTCTGAAAAGTGTTTTTTTATTATAGCCCTAATGTCGAGTTTTTCTTCAGAAGGGATAAATTGAATGGGCGGGAAGAAAAAGTAAGCGTCAACCGAGCCATTCGGTGCGATGGCAAGCAATTTTTGAAGAAAATTGCGCAGTCCGATACCTTGTCACGCTCCGCGTAAGATAGCTTTGCTATCTAGCGAATTGACGTGCTTTTTCTGGTAGCACATTCAATTTCTTTAGTAAACCAATAAAACTCGAAATTAGGACTATATAAAAATTCCTGAAAATTGGTTACAATAGTATATCCGTAAAATGAAAAGGTTGTCCTTAAAAGAAACGCTTGCATTAACAATTTTTCTCCTCGTGGTTATTTTTTCGGCTTTGATAGTGCGTCCGCTGTATTCTTTTGTTTCAGCCAGGCTAGAGCAGGAATCTCATCTGCTGGAAAGCATTGTCCTGGAAAAAACCGGAATGAATTTTTCCTACGAGAAATTTTCTCCCTCAATTGTCACCGGCTTACGGATAAAGAATATAATACTCTCTGATTCGGATGACGGCAAGCAGATTGCGCAGGTTAAAAAAATTGTTGTGCGCTACAACATTCTGGATTTTTTCCGCGGCCGTGGAATTTCTTCAATAAAAGATGTCGTTGTGGACGGATTTGTTCTTGATCTGGACAAAGAGAATCTTTTTTTGAAAAAACTTTCTGAACATTCAAAAAAGAGCTCAAAAGAGCATAAAATCAATGCGGAACAGAATCCGGACGAAAAAACTGATGTTTTTTTTGATTTAAGGAATGTAGCCTCGGAACTGCCGTTCAATGTCTACGTCCGCAATGTCCAGCTTAACTATTCTGGCAAGGATGTTTCCGCCGCCGTAAAATTCCGCAAGATAACCATGGTGTATCTTACGCAGAGCAAGGTTCTTCAGGTAAAAACTTCCGGCGGGGCATTCTGTTCAAAAAAGGGCAGGCGATTTTCATTCGGTTTTTCCGCCTCGGGCGCGATTCCGAATGATTTTGAGGAAAGTTCCGTAACGTTCAGAATCACGGATTTTACAGACGGAAAATATTCGCTTGGCAAATTAAATTTTCTGCTTGGCTACAAGAACCGCGTTTTTGACTTGCGTACAATCCAGAACGGCTATCCGCTTTTTCTTCAGGGAACTTTCGCCATGGACACGGCGCAGGCGTCTGTGTTTTTGCGTACAAAGGATTTAAAGCCTGCGGGAATTGTTTTTTCACGTAAGGAATCGGATTCTGCAAAAAAAATAAAAAATCTTTCGGTTTCTGTAAATGCGGACGCAAAATATAACTTTTTTTCAAAAGATTTTTCCTATTCATCGTGGGGAAAAGTTCTTGTTCCTGACACAATCTATTCCGGCGGTTTTACGGGAAATTATTCTCTTTACGGAAACAAAAAAAGCATTTCCGTAAAAAAAATGGAATTCTCCGGTCCGAATATTGATGTTGACTATTTTGGCTCGTGCATCTACGACGGATTCAGGCTTTCCGGCGAGCTTAACGTGAACGCGTTAAAACTTCCGAACGGTGCCAATGTTTCAACGGAACTTTATATTGATTCCATGGAAAAAGGATTTATAGCGTTTGCTCCGCAGTTTATGCTTGACCAGAAGGCTTTGACCGCGCTTCAGCTTTCTGTTGTGCCTGTCCAGGATTCTCTGGATTTTTCTTTTGAAGTTTCAGATTATTTTCATTCCGAGGCGGAAAACGCCGGAACAATAAAAATTGACGGAAGCTACATCGGCGGAACAAAATATCTGCAGGCGAATATTTCCTCAAATGGAATTTATCTGGACAGCGCGGCGCAGACTGTTTCATATTTTGGAAAAAATCCGGGAAAATCAGCATTTGGATTTCTTTCTAACTACATTTTTAACGGTGAATTTTTTGTTTCCACGGATTTCAGCCAGATTTCATTCAATGTTCCTTACGCTTTTGTTGCAAACACAAAAAAAGACGACCAGTTTTTCTACATTTCCTTGGACGGAAACGGCTCATCCTTAAATTTAAACCGAATTGATTTTGTGAACAACGGAAAACTTGTGCATCTTTCCGGAATTTACGAAAAATCTCCGGACGGTGATGACGCGTTTTTTTCCGCAGATTTGAATGCGGACTCGATTCCTTACCATTTTTCTGGAAATTTTATGCCGGGTCTTGTTTCCATGAACGGTGATTATGGCGCGGTCTTTGACCTTAAGAAAAATGATGACGGTAAAATTTCGGGAAGTCTTTCTGCGGAAGGCTTTCCTTTTGGTCTGGGCGGCTCGATTTTTACGCTTTCAACGGAAACAAATTTCACTTATTCACAGGATGATGGAATCAACGTCCGTATCGCGCGGCTGGAGGCGCTTGAGGCAAGCGGAAAATATTCGTTCAACCCTGTGCTGAATATAACCGGAAACGTTACAAAGTATGGGGTTTTCCTGGACGCAATCTCGTATTCGGATAAATTTTCTGCGATTGAGGGAAAATCAGAGCTTTTGTGGAATATGAACGGCTCAATGTTTGATTCCGCAAGGTTTTCCGCCGCGTTAAAAAATCCGGTTTCTTCTGAAGGAATAAATGTTGCGGTGGAACTTTCGAACCCGAACGGCGATGTTTTTTCCGCGGAAAATTTAAAGAATTCTTTTTATCTTAACTCCCAGTTTGTTTTCAATAATTTCGGGTTAAACCGTTTTACTTCAGAAGAAAGCGAGAACAACAGGCTAAGCGCGACTCTTATTCTTTCCGGAATTCCCGCGAATCTTTATGCCGGACTGAATATTGAAAAACTTTCCGTTATGTCCGCAGGAAAAGAAATCGATGTCACAGGCTCTGCGTTCATTGAAGAAAAAAATCTTACAGTCGATAATCTTAAACTTGCGTATAATACACTTTCCCTGAGCAATGTTTCTGTCCATTTTGACCTGAACTCTTTTACCGGGGTTGCAAAGGCGGATTTTGACACAGTTCTTGCAAAACAGACAGTCCATGCGCCGCTGGAATTCTCTGTTTCTGATACAGTTCTGGAAGAGGGAAAACTCTTTCCTTCTGAATTTGCCGCCCGTCTTTCCTGCGAAAAAATTTCTGGAACACTTTTCAAGAAAGAATTTCCTTTTAATCTTACAGTTCTTCATTCCGGCGGACTTACTAATATCTATTCTTCTGAGCTGCAGGGAATTTCCGGCACAATTTACAATGACGGAAAAATGAATTTTTCCATTGCGGAAGGAAAACCGCTCCAGTTTGCGCTTTCTGGAAATTTAAAGAGCGACCAGCTGGATGTTTCAATAAGAAATGTAAAGGCTGATGTAGGAAAACTCTTTGAATATCTTGATATTTCTCGTTTAAAAGTTTTTAACGGAAAACTGAACGGCTCGCTTGTGATTTCCGGCTTAAAGGCCGACCCTGAGTTTCTGGGAACATTTTCTTTGACGCAGGCTGATTTTACGCTTCCAAAAATTGTTTCCCAGCACGTTTTTGTTCCTAAGACGCAGATTATCTTTGACCACAATAAAGTCCAGATTCCAATCGCGCGTGGCTATGTAAAAAAGCCGGATAACGTTGTCTGCGCAGATTTGAACGTTTATTTTGACCGCTGGTCGTTCAGCCGCCTTGAAAGTCATATCTGGAATCCTGACAACGTCTATATGCCAGGTGACTTTGAAATTCGTCTTGCCCATTTTATAGGTGATGTCAACCTTGATGTTAATCTTGTCCTTGAAGACCATTATATTGACGTTACAGGCGATGTTTTTCTGAAAAAACTTACAGGAAGTGTAAAGACAAAGGAACTTGCGCTTTCTCCGCCAAAAAGAAACTGGTTTCCGCGTTCACAGATAAAACTTCATTTTGGCCAGCATGTTACCTTTATTTTTGACCCGCTTTTGCGTGCTGTCCTTGTGCCGAATACTGTCTTTGGCTTTAGATATGATATGTCAACCGGGGATATGGAGCTTGACGGCGAGCTTGCGTTCCGCTCCGGAGATATTTCGTACCTTAGCCGTAACTTTTATCTAAAGAATGGTTCAATGCGCTTTAACAGCAACGATCCTACGTTCAATCCTCTTATAAGTGTGCAGGCGGAAACCCGCGAGCGGGATGATTATGGTAACGATGTTCGGATTATCCTTACCGCGAACAACCAGTATCTTTTGAATTTCAACGCGCAGTTCTCGTCGATTCCTGCAAAATCCGAGGCGGAAATCCGTTCTTTGCTTGGCCAGATTGCGCTTGGCGACTCGGATCGTGTAAGTTCCCTTATTTTTGCCACGGGCGACTATGCGATTCAGTCTACAATCGGGCGTTCAATAGAGAACAAGTTGCGTGATTTCCTTAATTTTGATATATTGAGCGTTAGAACAAATGTTCTTCAGAATGCGCTTAACTATGGTCTGCTAGACAGAACAGAGGATTCAGAAAATTCTAGTTTCGGATTTGGTAACTTTTTTGATAACTCAACTGTTTATATAGGTAAGTACTTTGGAAGTTCTTTATATATGGATGCCCTTATGCATTGGTCTTATGACAAGACTAAGGTAGATGACAAATTCACGGCAGGTGGTCTTGTGTTCCGTCCGGAGTTCGGTCTGGAGATAGAAGCGCCTTTCGGAAACCTAAGATGGAATATGGCTCCTGATATAAACGGAATTAGAAATGATAGATTTGTATCTTCGACTTCTGTAACGCTTTCATGGAAATTTTCATTTTAGATAGGTGGTGGGTACACTCATGTCCTTGATGTTGAAAAAGATTAAAAGTTTGTTTTCAGTTTTTTTATTTTTTGCTGTTGCCGCGGTTTTTGCGCAGAATTCTGATGATTCTGACTGGTTTTGGGGAAGAACTGTATCAGAGATTTCCTTTGAGGGGCTTAGAAGCGTAAAAAAGTCTGAAGTTTCTGGTGTGACCAATAGTTTTGTCGGAAAAGTCTTTGACGAGAAATTCTATAATGATATTCTTGACCGTCTTTATGCGCTTGGATATTTTGAGGACATTGAGCCTTATGCAAAGCATGATTCAAAAAATCCGGAAAAGGTAAATCTTGTTTTTACGGTAAAGGAACACGCTGTTGTCGCTTCGGTTCAGTTCAAGGGAAACAGAAAAATCCGCAACAATGAGCTGCGTGACACTGTCGCAATGAAACCGGGGGATGTCTATATTGAGTCAAATGCGCTTGTTGACGAGCGTGCCTTGCGGGACCTTTACATAAAAAAAGGCTATATTGACGCAAAAATTTCCGTTTCCACAAGCGATTCGGAAGAAGGAATCGATGTGACTTTCATTGTGAACGAAGGAAATTCAACAATTGTAAGCCAGATAAATTTTTCGGGAAACACAGTTTTTTCTGCGCGCACGTTAAAAGGAAAAATCTCACTAAAGGAAAAGGGATTCTTAAAGGACGGGGCGTTCCAGCGTTCTTCTGTTGAGGCTGATAAGCTTGCCATTGAGGCATATTACAAGACAAAAGGTTATATCGATATGCGTGTAATCGATGTCATGGAAAATACTTCCTACAACGAAAAAAAAGAACGTGAGGAGATTGAGCTGACATTTGTTGTCTCGGAAGGCGCACAATATACTTACAACGGACTTACAATCTCCGGAAACGAGATTTTCAAGACGGAAAAACTTCTTTCATATGTAAAACTAAAGAATGGTGATGTTTTTAACCAGACGAAATTTCAGGAGGGGCTTGCCGGAATAACCAACCTGTACTACGAGAACGGTTATATGTCGAATGAGTTTCTTCCGGCGGTGGACAAAAAAGATTCTGAAAAACGCACGATAAGTTATTCTCTTTCTATAAGGGAACGCTCACGCGCGCACGTTGAAAATATTATCATCAAGGGAAACACAAAAACCAAGGAAAATGTAATTCTTAGGGAACTTCCTATTGAACCGGGAGATGTTTTTAGCCGTGATAAGATTATGGCCGGACTTAGAAACCTTTACAATACGCAGTATTTTTCAAGCATTGTGCCTGAGCCTGTTTCTGGTTCAGAGGAAAATCTTGTTGACCTTGTAATCACTGTGGAAGAGCAGAGCACCACATCGCTTCAGTTTGGTATGACTTTTTCAGGAATTGAAGATTCTGACGATTTGCCGATTTCGCTTTATGCAAAAGTTGAAAATTCAAATTTCCGCGGAACAGGAAAATCAATTTCTTCCGGTGTGACAATTGCTTCAAAT
The DNA here is from genome assembly GCA_963627355.1 of uncultured Prevotella sp. Lineage (GTDB taxonomy): Bacteria > Spirochaetota > Spirochaetia > Treponematales > Treponemataceae > Treponema_D. The sequence goes on from CAVGBY010000016.1 coordinate 13,970, forward strand.
GAGCAGTCAGTTGATTTTGGCTTTAGGGAAAACTGGCTTTTTAATCAGCCGATTTCGTTCTCTGAGTCACTTTCGCTTTATCATTCAAATTCCTATGCGCGTGCTTTGCGCCAGTTTTCTAACGGTGTTTTTGATGGTGACTATTATTATATGGACTACGAGTCTTTCGGGGCTTCGCTTGCGACAAGTTTTGGACGCAGATGGCTTCCTAGTTTCGCGATTTTTACGCTTTCAGGCGGTATGACAAACTCGCTTACTGATAATCTTTATGATGAAAGCCTGTATATTCCGATTGATTCAGGTGTAAATAAATTTGCAAACCGTTTTGGTATAAAGAATTCTCTTTTTATGAACGCTTCTCTTGATAACCGCGACATAAACTACGACCCTACAAAAGGCTGGTTTGTCAGCGAGCGTCTTGCGTGGTACGGGCTTATCCCGGAAGTTGAAAAAGAATTTTACCTCCGTTCAGATACAAAACTTGAGTCATATTTAAAGCTTTTTGATGTTCCGTTGTTCAATGGATTCTGGAATTTCAAGATGGTTCTTGCCGCATATACAGGAATTTCGCTTGTTTATCCGGTTCCGGGAACTTTGTTCGGAGATTCCAGCAAGGTCTATATTGACGGTATGTTTAACGGCCGCGGATGGACTGATGTCTACAATGAAACCCGCGGAAAGGCAATGCTTTCTAACCGTGTGGAGCTTAGACTCCCATTGTTCCAGGGAATTCTTGGTGTTGACGGATTCTTTGATGCGGTTGCTGTAAAACAGGAGCCGGAAGATTTGCTGACCAGTCTAAAACTTGACGATTTTTACTTTAGTTTCGGTCCTGGCTTGCGATTCCTTGTTCCTCAGTTTCCGCTGCATTTGCTTTTTGCCAATAAATTCCGCGTTATTGACGGAGAAGTTCAATGGGACAACACATGGCAGTTTGTTCTTTCATTTAATATGACAAATAAATAAAAAAGGTGGATTATATGAAGTTTAGTGTAAAGACAGTTCTTTTTGCTTTTATTTTTGTTGCAGGCTCAACGCTTTCGGCTCAGCAGATTACAAAATTCGGTGTGGTTGACACGGCAAAGGTTTACAACGCATATTTCAGGAATTCAACTTCAGTCCGCAATTACGAAAAGAAAAAGGCGGATTTTCAGCAGGAAATAAATAAATATACAGATGAGCTCCAGAAACTTCAGGCTAAAAAAGTGGATTACGAAAAGGCCGGAAACGATGCGATGGTTCAGAAAACTCAGGCTGAAATCACAAAAAAAACTGATTTTGTTGTTGAGTACACAAACGCAAAAAACGTTGAGCTTGAATCTATGCAGAAAACCCTGCAGGGGTCAGACACATTTTACAATAACCTGTACAATACTCTTTCAAAAATTGCCGAATCGGGCGGCTACAGTATGATTTTAAGTCTTCAGCAGTCAAATGCGATTTTGTGGTATTCAAATTCCGTTGATATTACAGAACAAGTAATCGCTGAGTTGGGAAGATAATTTTGTGGAAACAGATATAGCGCTTACCCCGGTCTTGGAGCAGTATGTAAAAATAAAAAGTGAGCATAAAAACGAAATCCTTTTTTTTAGGGTTGGAGATTTTTATGAGATGTTCTTTGATGATGCGTCGGAAGTTTCCAGGCTCTTGAATTTAACTTTGACACATAAAGGCTCGGCTCCGATGTGCGGTATTCCGTATCATGCCGCGAAAATTTATATTGCGCGTCTTCTTAGGGCTGGAAGAAAAGTTGTAATCTGCGAACAGATTGGCGACCCAAAGGCCAAGGGGCTTACAGAACGCAAGGTTGTTGAGATAATCACTCCGGGAACTGCGCTTGAGTCTGAGTACCTTGAAGGAAATTCAAATAATTTTCTTGCGGCGTTGGCTGTAACGCACGGTGGAGTGGGGTTTGCCTTTATTGATGTTACGACAGCCTCTTTTTCTGCCACAAGCTGGCATTCAAACGAAATGGCGGAACAGTTTCCAAAGGAGTTGGGGCGTTGCTCGCCGCGGGAAATTCTTTTGCCGCAGTCGCTTAGGCAGAACAAAGTGATTCAAGATTCCCTTTCGCAATATCCTTCCATGTCGATTTCTTATTATCCTGACTGGGATTTTAATTCTGAGCTTTCATATAAAAGACTGACGGAACAGTTTAAGACGGCAAGCCTTTTGTCTTTCGGTCTTGAAAAGGATTCTGCGGAGGTGGCGCCAGCCGGTTTTCTTCTTGATTATCTTGCAAAAACCACGAATACGGTTGTTCCCCATGTAAAGTCAATCAAGGTTTACAAGGACACGAATTATCTTATTATTGACGATTCAAGCCGGCGTAATCTGGAGGTTGTCGCGAATTTGCGCGATGGTTCAGTGCAGTTCAGTCTTCTTGAGTGCCTGAATTATTCCCAGACTGCGATGGGAAGCCGTATGATTCGTCAGTGGCTTTTGTATCCGCTTACTGATGTAAAAAAAATCAATGCCCGGCAGGCTCATGTTCAGCTTTTTTATGAAAACCGGAATTTGATGGATTCTGTTCGGGAAGAAATCAATCCTATTCTGGATGTTGAACGTCTTGCAGGAAGAATCGCAATGGACAGGGCGCATGCGAAAGATCTGCAGGCTTTAAGGGCTAGCCTTGTCGCATGGTTAAAGGCTAGAAATGAACTTTCAGAATATGATTTTGCCTCAATTGATGATGGTCCTGCTGTTGAGATAATTGACTTGATTCAAAATGCGATTTGCGAAGACCCCGCAACGTCTTTGACAGAAGGAAGAATTATAAAGTCAGGCTGGTCTGAGGAACTGGATCACTGGCGGAATGTCCGGGATAATTTTGACCAGATTCTTTCTGATTATGAACTAGAAGAACGCGAGCGTACTGGAATTTCTAATCTTAAGATAAAAAATACGAACGCTTTTGGCTATTTTATTGAAATCAGCAAGGGAAAAATTTCTTCTGTTCCTTCGGATTTTATTATGCGTCGTGCGCTTGTAAACGGCGACCGCTACACAACTGCCCGGCTTCAGGAGCTTGAGCATGAACTGAACGAGGCTGGAACTAGGATACTGGAGCTTGAGCGGGACTTGTTTGTTGAAATCCGGACAAAACTCCATGATTATGTGCCATATCTTATGCAGACCGCTTCAGAAATTGCTTACACAGATGCGGCTTCTTCTTTTGCAAAAGCGGCGGTTCTGAATAACTGGGTTCGCCCTGAAGTCGTTGATTCGGGAATTTTCAATGTGCGGATGGGGCGTCATCCTGTTGTTGAAAAGCATTTGCCTTCCGGGGAATTTGTTCCGAATGACTTGAATATTTCTGCGGAAAAAACTGATGCAAAAACTTTTTGTCTTATAACAGGACCGAATATGGCTGGAAAAAGCACCTTTTTGCGTCAGAATGCGCTGATTGCGCTTCTTGCCCAGACTGGCTCATTTGTTCCGGCTGAATCCGCTGAAATTGGTGTTGTTGACCGGATTTTTTGCCGGGTCGGCGCAAGCGATAATCTTGCCCGCGGAGAATCCACTTTTCTTGTTGAGATGACGGAAACGGCCAATATTTTACGTTCCGCAACAGAAAAATCTCTGGTTATTATGGATGAGGTTGGGCGGGGAACCAGCACGGAGGATGGACTTTCGATTGCCTGGGCTGTGAGCGAGTATCTTTTGAACAATATAAAATGCAGGACGCTGTTCGCGACACATTACCACGAACTGACAAGAATTGAGCATAAAAAACTTGAGCTTCTGTGCATGGAAGTTTCTGAGCAAGGTGAGTCGGTTACTTTTTTGCGTAGGATAAAAATCGGCGCCAGTGAAAATTCCTATGGAATTCATGTCGCAAAACTTGCCGGTGTTCCTGAAATCGTTATAAAAAGGGCGAACGAAATTCTTTGTCATATTCAGAATGTTGCGGAAAATAAACCGGTTCTGGATGAAATTCCTGAATACAATGAAACTGAAAGTTTAAGCCAGAATCCTGTCGCCCCAGGTCTTTTTAGCGATGAGGAAATTGTGCTGGATGAGATTCTTTCTGCTGACCCGGATAATATGACACCGTTTGCGGCTCTTCAGTCTATCGCAAGATGGAAAAAAGCGCTTTCCGGAAGATAATTTTTGTGATTTATTTCAGTTTTTGATTTTTATTCGCTATATATAAGTGTGAACAAATTATTTTTCGGTATTCAGTCTGTCGCGACATGGGCAGGGCGTTCTGTTTTTTCGTTTTTTGCGGGTGAAAGTGAATGTGCTGTCTGCGGAAACGGTTCGGGGCTTTTGCCTGTGTGCAGGGACTGCCGGAGAAGTTTTTTTGCGGTAAAACCTGCTGGCGTTGGAGTCTGTAAATTCTGCGGAAAGGAACTTATTTCTGAAAATGATGTCTGTATGGAATGTAGAAAAGATGTCCTTTTGAAACATTTGGACGGTGCTTTTCCACTTTTTTCGTATCGTTTGTGGAATACAAGTTTGCTGTGCAGGTGGAAACTGGAAGATGAGCGAATTTTTTCCGATTTTTTTGCGGCTCTGATGAATGAAAGGTTAAGTCAGGTTTGTAAGATTAAAGGGGATTTTGTTGTTGTTCCTGTTCCGCCTAGACCGGGAAAGATAAAATCCAAAGGCTGGGATCAAGTTGACGAGTTAAGCCAGATTCTTGAATTCAGGTATAATTGGAACGTAAAAAGAATTTTGCGCAGACATACTAATGTTGAGCAGAAAACTCTTGAACGCAGTCAAAGAATGGAAATTATCGGGAAAGCATATTCTTTGAACGCAGATGTGAAGATTGTGCCGGAGGTTGTATGTCTTGTGGATGATGTTCTTACTACAGGAAGTACAATTGAGTCTTGTGCCGAAAAGTTAAAAGAGGCAGGATGCAAAAAAGTGTTCGCTGTAACTTTGTTTTCTGTAGACCGTTAACGCGGCGGACGGGGCTAATTAATTGCAAAAACGGATTTTTCATAGTATGCTTACTGTAGAGGATTTTATGGATACTGGAGATTCGCAGATACAATTGGTTACGTTCCGTCTGGGAAACGAGTTATATGGTGTGGATATTATGTCTGTAAAAGAGATTGTAAGAATTCAGCCGATTCGTCCGATTCCAAATGCTCCAAATTATATGGTTGGGATTTTAAATCTTCGTGGAGAAATTATTCCGATTATAGATCTTCACCGCCGTTTTAATATTGCGTTTGAAAACGGTGAGGATGAACTTGATGAGCTTGAGAGTGGATTTATAATTTTAAATATTGATGGTAACCAGCTCGGAATAATAATTGACCGGGTTTCAAGGGTCGCAACTGTGAATTCTTCTGAAATTCAGGTTGCCCCAAGGATGTCTGGAGGAATAGGCAGCGAATATATAAAAGGTGTTGTCAGAAACGATAACGGCTATCTGATAATTCTTGATATTGTCAGGCTGTTTAATCCAAAGGAACTTCAAAAAATCGTAGGAAATTTTTAAATAATAAAAAGATGATTCAGACTTTTAGTACAACAATTCGACGTAAAGAAATGGATGCCGTGCTTACCTGCATGGTTGATGAGCGTATTGGACCTGGCGAGCTTAACGGCAGGTTTATTCAGACTGTGAAAGAATTTTTTGGATGCGACGGCGCGGTTGCGTTAAGAAATCCTGCGTCTGCGTTGAAATATGCGCTGCGTTCGATGGATTTTAAATCTGGTGAAACAATAATGATTTCAGCGCTCGCTCCGGCCTGGCATTATCAGGCTGTTGTGGATTTCGGGTATAAACCGCTTATCCTTGATGTTGACGAAAATTCCGGGCTTGTGAATGCTGAAATTGTAAAAAAAGGAATTGAAAATGGCGGAAGGCTTCTTTTGCTGCACGAGTCAATGGGAATTCTTCCTGAAATTGATGAGATAAATGAGCTTGGAATTCCGGTTATAGAAGATGTTTCAAAAAGTGCCGGCGCTTTTTTTCCTACATTTGATGCGAACAATAATCCTGTGGAGGGAAGAAAAGCCGGTTCTGCTGGAATTTTTACAATTCTTGGTCTGGAAGAGCATGATGTTATTACAGCAGGTGGCGGCACGGTTCTTATGGCTCCGAACCGGCGGGAATGGATTGTGCTTAAGAAATTTGTTGAGTCAATGCCGCGGACAGAACTGCTTCCGGACTTGAACTGCGCGTTGGGATGGGTTCAGTTAAAAGAATTTAAGCATAACGAGCTTTTGCGGAAAAAGATTTTTGCCTTGTATCAGCGCTCTTGCATGAGCGGAAGACACAAGATGTTTATCCGCGGTTCCGGCGCTGTTGTTCCGGCGGCAAAAGGTGTTTCTGCGGTCGCGGCCACAAAAACGGAAGGTGAAAATTCTTCAGAGGAAACGTATGACTACAGTTCAACGATGTGCTGTTTTCCGTTGATTCTTACAACTTCATTTAAGGATATAAAGCAGTATGCCGCAAAGAAGGATATTGAAGTCTGTCAGGCTTACGAAGATTCTGTCATGGCTTTAAAGCAGGATGAAATTTCTTCAGACTGCATAAAGGCTAAATCTTTGTATTTGCGATGTGCTTTGTTTCCCCTGTATCCGCGGCTTACACATTCGCAGGTGGCTAAAATTGTGAAAGTTTTGGGAACTTTGCCGTAAGAATGAAAAATTGTCTTATAATTGTAAACACCCATAAAAAAGAATCTCAAGAAATGGCCTGTGTTATTTCCGGATATTTAAAGACAATGGAAATAAACTCGAGAATTTTTCCGTTTGATGGTTTTTCTGACGCTGAAAAGATAGATGATTCAAACGAAAATCCTTTTCTTTCCGCGGATTTTGTAATCACTCTTGGTGGTGACGGTACAGTTCTTTTTGCTGCCAGAGGCTGTGTTGAGCGTGGCATTGCTGTTTTTCCGATAAATTTTGGGGAATTCGGTTTTATTGCAAGTATTCAAAAAGATGAATGGAAAAAAGAACTTGATTCATTCCTAAACGGAAAATCAAAAGTTGTTGAAAGAAATATGCTTCAGGCGATTGTTATTGACGGAAAAACTGGAAACGATGTTTATTCCGGAATCGGGCTGAATGATATAGTGATAAGCGCAAAAATGGCGAGCCGCACGATTCTTATGGGAGTTGATTTTAATTATGTCAGCCTTGGACAATTTAAGGCGGACGGAATTATAATCTGCACGGCGACAGGTTCAACTGCCTACTCGTCTTCTGCCGGTGGTCCGATTGTTGATCCTACGATGGATGCGATTATTCTGACGCCAAAAAATTCTTTTTCGCTTTCTAGCCGGCCTTTGGTTTTGAATCCACACGGAGAACTTGAGATAAAAATTCTTCCTTCACGGGAATCTGATATTATAATTACGCTTGACGGTCAAAAACCTTTTGATATTCACGAAGGGGATTGCATAAAAATCCGTCAAATTCCAAAAAAAGTAAAACTTGTAGGCTGCACGGCTGAAAGATTTTACGAAGCTCTTCAGTCAAAGTTGAACTGGTCAGGAGGTCCTCATGCTTGAAGATCTGTCAATTAAAGATTTTGCGATTATTGAAAATGAACATATAGAATTTTCAGATGGTTTTACAGTTCTTTCCGGCGAAACCGGAGCGGGTAAGTCCATTTTGATTGGAGCACTTTCGTTTCTTCTTGGCGGAAAAGCTGATGTGAACCAGATTCGTTCTGGCTGCCATGAGGCACAGGTTTCTGGAACTTTTTTTCTTGATTCAAATGAAAATCCGAATCCTGCCGTGGAATGGCTTAACGAGCATGGAATTGAATCAGATGACAACAGAATTCTTTTGCGCAGGTACATCCGCGACAATGGACGGGCAGGCGCATGGATTGGCTCAACTCCTGTAAACCGTGCGGATTTGGCTGATTTTTCATCTTTTTTGGTCGATATTCATGGTCAGCATGAACACCAGTCATTGATGCGTGTGCCTGAACATAGAAAATTTCTTGACGCACGCGCAGGAATTTTTCCGGAAGTAAACGCATTTACCGCGTTGTACATGGAACTTGTTGAAAAACGCAAACTTCTTTCACAGCTTAATTCTTCGGATGCTGACCGGGCAAGAAAAATTGATATGTATAATTTTGCGGTAAAGGAAATTGAAGACGCAAAACTTAAACCAGAAGAAGATATTCAGCTCGAGGAAGAGGAAAACAGGCTTTCTTCGTATGAAAAACTTTTTGAAGGTGTTGATTCTATCCGGAATATGCTTGACGGTGGGGAAGAGTCAGTTGTTTCTCTGCTGAAAAAAATCCGCCGGGAAAGCCAGAATATTTCAATGCTGGATAAGTCGCTTTCCAATCTTGATACAAGAATTGAGTCCGCATTTTATGAGTTGAACGATATTTCTGAGGAATTCGGCTCTTATGCGAATAAACTTGTTTATGATCCGTCACATCTTCAGGAAGTTCAGGACAGACTTTCTTTGATTTATAATCTGAAGAAAAAATATGCTTCTAGCCAGAGCGCGCCGCTAAAGGAAGTCTTTGATTATTACGAAAATGCCCAGAAAGCTCTTGAACAGCTTGGTGCTGGCTCTGAAAATAAAGAAGAGCTGATGAAATCGGTATCAGAACTTGAGAAAAAAGTTTATCTTGCCGGAAAAAATCTTTCAGAAAAACGCCGTGCTACAGGCGATAAACTTGCCTCTGAAGTTGAGTCGCTTCTGAAAAATCTTGGAATGAACGGAACTCGTTTTGCGGTCAGCATTACTGCTAAGCCTGGTGATGATTTTGAACAGAAATGTGGACCATACGGTTTTGACAACATTGAATTTCTTATCAGCGCAAATCCTGGCGCTCCGCTTTTGCCGCTTGCAAAAATTGCTTCCGGCGGTGAAATTTCCCGCGTAATGCTTGCGTTAAAAACAATTTTTGCGCAGAACGATCCTGTTCAGACTCTTGTTTTTGATGAGATTGATACAGGAATCGGCGGTGAAGTTGCGGTTGCGGTTGGTTCCCATATGAAGGCTCTTGCAAAAAATCGTCAAATTTTCTGCATTACACATCTTGCCAGCATTGCAGTATATGCCGATAATCAGATTAAGATTGAAAAAGGAATTGAGAATGGACGAACAGTTTCTAATGTTCATCCCATTCAAGGTGAGGAGCGTGTCGCGGAAATTGCGCGTATGCTTTCCGGGGACGCGGATTCGGCCGCTTCCATTGAACACGCAAGGGCAATGCTTGAAAAATATTCAGGGGGTTTTTAATGGCAAAAATTTCAGAATCAACACGGCTTGAATTTGCAGAAACAATAAAACCGTATCAGAGCAAAATTATAGCGATTCTTGCAAAAGAAAAAACAACTTTGAACAGCATAAACGGAAATGCACCGGATTCATGCTATAAAAAACTTATGCTTTGTGACGATATGATATATGTTTCTTCCCTTTATATGGCGCAGAACAGCCTTTCCCTGAAAATTCTGGAAGTAAAGAACAACGATGCGCTGAACGAGGCAAGAAAAATCCTTTACAAGGCGATAATTTATCTTGAAGAGCTTGTTACGAATTTTATCGATGTTCCGTATTCTGAGCTTGCAAAATATCACGAGGCCATAAAAGACAAGACAATTCAGGAGCGTTATTATCTTATCCGGAAACTTGGACTTTCAATAACACTTTTGGAGGATGCCTTTGGTGATAATTCAAAGTGGAAATGGTCTTTTGTTGAGTTAAAAGGGCGTTTTGCGGTAGTCGCGAAAAATCTTATAGATATGAGAACTGCTGTTAAATCGTATTTTGACCCAAATGATGAAAATTATGAAACAACGGTTCTGTATATCCGTCTGATTGGAAAACTTGTTGACGCCTCTGCGGCCGGTTACCGTGATAAGTACGAGCTTTCAACGCGCCGAATCGATGATATGCGCAATGCCATAAAATTTCTGCTTGCGCGCCACAAGCTGGCTCTTGCAATTGGTGACAAAAATATTGCAGAGGAAATAAAGAAGAAGGCGATTGTCTGGAAAGAAAAAATGGATTCAGACCAAAAGTCTGGTTCTAGCCGCTAGCAGGAAAAAAAATGTTCAGTCAGAAATTTGCTCTAAAACTTTTTGAAGGTTTTTCAATCCAGCGTTGGACAGATTTGGTCCGTCCGTTTGATATTGTTGAGATGGATAAAGCCGCTGAAAAAATGGTTTTGGGCTACATCATAGGAAAATACGAGGAGAATAAGGGAAATTTTATTGACTGGACATGGATGATTTACGCCTCCTTGTTTGATTTGCTTTCAAAAATCGCGCTTTGCGACATAAAAGCCCCGGTTCTTGATATGTTAAAGCGGGAATACACGCAGGAATATCTACATCTGAATGAATGGGTCCTGAAACTGTATAAGCCGCTGCTTTGCGACAAGGAACTTTTTTCAAAATTTACGATTTATACAGGGCAAAAATCCGGTCAAATTCCAGTTCCGGAAAAATCAAGGCTGGCTTATAGGGTTTTTTCTGCGGCGAATAAATTTGCAACTTTACGCGAGCTGCTGATGCTAAAAACTGTAAATGAGCCGGAGCGTCTTGAGCAGATAAACCGGGAACTTCAGGAGCAAATCCAGCATTATCTTGACCTTGCGGGAATGCAGAATCTTGTGACTCATCAGCGTTCGTATTCATTGCTTTTAAAGATTGAGCAGCTTCGTTTTCAAATCCGCTGGAATCAGACACCGCGTGTTCCAAAGACTTCTGTGCTTGGGCATTGTTTTTTTGTGGCGATTTTAACACTTCTGCTTTGCCGTGAAAGTGGCGTGGAAATGTCAGAAAAGCGGATTATAAATAATTTTTTTACAGGGCTTTTTCATGATTTGCCGGAGGCTGTCACACGGGATATAATTTCACCTGTAAAGCAGGCGACGGACGAGCTTCCGAATATCGTAAAAAAAATTGAGGATGAAATTGTGAGCAAGGAACTTGTTCCTCTTATGGAGCCGTTTTTTGCGGATGAGCTGATGTATTTTACAAGCGACGAATTTGCAAACCGGATAAAAAATTCAAAAGGGCAGACTGAGGAAGTCTCATGGGA
>CAVGBY010000016.1:24977-28112 GCA_963627355.1 uncultured Prevotella sp.
CATGGGATGATTTGAACAAAAAATTCAACTCTGCGGAATTTTCACCGGTTGATGGAAGAACAGTCCGCATTGCAGACCATATTTCTGCCCTTATGGAAGCCGACATTTCAATAAAACACGGAATTACTTCTGATCATTTAAAATTTGGAAGAAAAAATATGCTGGAAAATTATCCGCTCGGAAAAATTATAAATGGAATTGACACTGGAAAAATTTTCAGGGAAATTGCAGGCATCTGATTTTTTTTGTTTTCCATTTTCAATCTGGTAATGATGTTCAAAATTCTGCCGATAATCAAGGTATGAAAATTCCAAAGGTGTTAAAATCAGTCAATATTGCATTAGTTCTTTTTTCGTTGTGTTGTCTCAGTTTGTCTGCTGATTCATCTTATATTGTAAAAAAAGGCGATACGCTTTATTCAATAAGCAGAAAATATCAGATTACAGTTCCGGAACTTAGGGCAGCGAATAATCTTTCGGAAAGTGATGTGCTGAAGGTGGGGGTAAAACTTGTTATTCCTTCGGCTGATATTGAAAATGCGGCCGCGTTGTCTGCGGCAAAGACTTCTGAAACGAAAAAAAATGTTTCTTCGGCGTTAAATTCTTATGTTGTCCAGAAAGGTGACACTTTATATGGAATTGCCCGAAAATTTAATATAAAGTTGAATGAGCTTCTTTCTCTGAATAATCTGGATAATTCTTCAACAATAAAAATCGGACAGAAAATTCTTGTTCCTTCCGCAGGAGGAAGCTCAAATTCTTCTGTTGCGGCTTCGGGTTCTGGTGCGAATTCTTCAAAAACTCAAAATACGGGAAAAACTGAAAAAAATCCTTCTTCAAATGCAAATAAAACGACTTCTGTTTCTAGTTCTTCTGCAGGTTCGGTTTCTTCAAAAGGTGTTTCATGGCCGCTTTCAAATCCAGTTGTAAAAAACATAAGCGGAAAGGTCAGCGGTGTTCAGCTTACTGGAAAAGACAACGAGGCTGTTGTTGCTGTGAGGGAAGGAACTGTAATGTATACAGGAATTTACCGTGGCTTTGGCGAAGTTATTTTTATTCAGTCAAAAACGGGATTGATTTATTCTTACTCGGGTTTGGGCAAAGTTTCTGTAAAAAAAGGTGATTATGTTATTGCCGGTGCAGAAATTGGAAAAACCGGCCGTGGAAATGAGTCCAGCATAAAATTTATGGTTTTCCAGAACGGAATGCCGATAAACCCGGCTTCAGCGCCCCGCGGATAAATTATTTTTGTCTGTCCGCAGTGGCTTTTATAAGTTCCAAAAAAATATTTCCGCAGATTTTTGCGTCATCATAGGCACGGTGAGCGGCTTTTATGTCAATATTAAAATAGTCTGCTAAAAAAGGCTGGTTGTATTTTGAAAATTCTGGAAACGCCCAGCGTGCAAAACCTAGAGTGTCAATCACTTGATTCTTATTTTCTTCCATTCCTGCACGGGATAACTCGGCCTGAAAAAAACGCATATCAAAATGAGCATTGTGTCCAACAATTATCGTGTCTTTTATAAAATCACAGAAAGAAGGTAAAATTTCTTTTATAACAGGCTGATTTTTTACCATTTCATCAGTTATGTGGCTGACTTCAATACATTCTTCCGGAATAGGTGTTTCGGGATTTATCAACGTGTTGAAAGTAGAGATACGTCCTTTGCTGTTAAATTTTACCGCCCCGATTTCAATTATTCGGCAGGACTGGCAGTTGAACCCGGTTGTTTCAGTGTCAAAAGCGACAAATGTCTCGCCTGATTTTATAAGACGAAACATTTGTCTGTAATCTTTTAGGATTTTATTTGCTAGCGGCATCAAGAAGTTCGTTTATGTCAGAAGTGATTTTGTCACAAAGTTCAGACGCTTCTGTTTTAGCCTTTGCAAGCGCTTCATCTGTAGAGCCGTTTACGTCAGTTCTTGTGTTGATATAGAACTTGATTTTTGGCTCTGTTCCAGACGGACGCGCAGAAACTATTGTGCCGCCTTCAAGGAAAAACTGGAGAACATTGCTCTTTGGAAATGTAAGCGCAGTTTTTGCAGAAGGATTTGCTGGATTATATTCTGTTGAAGTCTGAATGTCGCGGATTTTAAGAACCGTTTTTCCAGCCAAAGTCTTGAGCCCCTCGTTGCGAAGTTTTGACATAATTCCAGCCATTGTCGCGACACCAGCTGAGCCCGGGAAATTCTTTGAAATAGCACGGTCTTCAAAATATCCGAATTCCTTGTACAAGTCATCCAGATGCTCAAGAATGCTTTTTCCTTTTGAACGCCAGTACATTGTCATTTCCGCGCACATTGCGGCCGCAGAAACACCATCTTTGTCCATGACTTCCGTTTCAACTTTGTAGCCGTAAGATTCCTCAAGACCGAAAACGTAGTGACCGATTTCTTTTGCTTCACGTTCTGCCTCAATCGCGGCAATCCATTTGAACCCTGTAAGACATTCTAGCATTTCAACACCGTATTTCTTGCAGATATAATCACCGAACGGAGATGTTACAATTGAACGGATGCAGTAGGCGTCTGCCGGAAGTTTTCCAAGTTCTTTCCGTGTAAGGAAAATATAATCCATCAGAAGTCCGCCCATCTGGTTTCCGGAAAGAAGAACAAAATTTCCATCTTTATCAGGGAATGCAGTTCCGAATCTGTCTGAATCAGGGTCTGTCGCCATTATGCAGTCAGCTTTTGTCGCAGTTCCAAGCTCGACAGCCATTTTCATTGCAGGCTTTTCTTCCGGATTTGGTTTTTCGACAGTAGGGAAGTTTCCGTCAGGATTTCTCTGCTCTGGAACAGTTTTTACTGTAAGACCAAGATCACCAAGGACTTTTTCAACGTGCATCGCACCTGTTCCGTGCAGAGGTGTGTAGACAACATTTACATTTTTTGCGTATTCTTTTATAAGATCAGGGCGGAAAAGCTGTTCCTTGCACATTGCCCAATATTTTTCATCAACTTCAGAGTCTATCGGAACAAGTTTTCCTGTTTTTATTGCCTCTTCCTTTGAGATAGTTTTTACGCTGGTTACTTTATTTACTTCTTCAACAATTCCGACATCATGTGGCTCGATGACCTGGGCGCCGTCATTCCAGTATGCTTTGTAGCCATTATAAATTTTCGGGTTGTGTGAGGC
>CAVGBY010000017.1:0-27764 GCA_963627355.1 uncultured Prevotella sp.
CGGCTGTCGTTTTTTTTTGTCATTTCTATTTTTTTTTTTTTTTTATAAAATTTAAGATGAGATAAAATCTTATATTTGTCGTGTAAAAACTCTTCCATAAGAATTTGAAATAAATTATCATAATATAAATATATTTTTCATTTTCGGAGGAAAATATGAAAAAGTTTGTTGGATTTGCTGCTCTTGCTACAATGGCTTTTGCTTTGGCAGGTTGTTCTAAGACATCTAGCGATACTGTAAAAATTGGTGGAGTTGCTCCTCTTTCTGGAAGTGTTGCTGTATATGGTGTTGAGTGTAAAAACGGTATTGATCTTGCTGTTGAGGAAATTAATGCCGCTGGTGGAATTGCAGGCAAGAAAGTTGAATTTATCTGCGAGGATGACGAAGGTTCTCCGGATAAGACTGTAAATGCTTTTAAGAAGCTTATTACAAAAGACGGCGTAAAATATGTGATTGGTTCTTTGACAAGTGGCTGTACACAGGCGATTACTACATTGTCTCAGGCTAGCAAGGTTATTCAGATTGCTCCTGCTGCTACTGCACCTGCTATTACAGATGCTGGAAATTATATTTTCCGTACTTGTTTTATTGATCCGTTTCAGGGAACTGTTGGTGGAAAATTTGCCGCTGAAAATTTAAAAGCAAAACGTGCGGCTGTTCTTTATGATAGCGGAAACGATTATTCTGTTGGTCTTTCAGAGAACTTCCAGATTGCTTTTAAGGCTAATGGTGGTGATGTTGTTGCCCTTGAATCATATTCTACAGGCGACAAGGATTTTAACGCTCAGCTTACAAAAATCAAGAACGCTAAACCTGATGTAGTTTATCTGCCTGATTATTATGGAACTGTCGCTTTGATTGCAAAACAGCTTAGAGCGCAGGGAATCAATACTCCTATTGTCGGCGCTGATGGTTGGGATGGACTTACAGCAAATGCCGGCGATGAGGTTTTGAATGGATATTATTCAAACCACTATGCTGAAGATTCTACAGAACCTGCTGTTCAGAATCTTGTAAAGGCATTTAAGGCAAAATATAACAAGGCTCCAAATTCGTTTGCTGTTCTTGGTTATGATTCTGTTTATATGTTGAAGGATGCGATTGAGGCTGCTGGAACTTTTGATGTTGAGAAGGTTCGGGATGCGCTTGAAAAAACTGACGGAAACTATGTTACAGGACACATTACTTTTGATGAAAAACGAAATCCTGTAAAGTCTGCGGTTATGATTGAATTTGTAAAGGGTGCAGACGGAAAAATAACAACTGCGTATAAGACTACGGTAAATCCGTAAAAAAATGCGTCCGTAACAGTAGTTGGTTGCGGAAGTTGTTTTATAAATCGATAATGCTGGTGGCAAAAACCACCAGCATTTTTTTTGCGTTAAAAAATTTAAAAACTGTACAGTTTTTAAGGGGTTTACAAAACCCCTTAAATCCGAAACCTTGCTTTGCTCGGTTTCGGATTTAATATCTTATTTTCTTTATGTTCTTTTTAAGGGAGAGAACTGGGAGTTTTTATGAAAAAGTTTTTTTTCGCAATTGGTTTAATGGCTGGCTTGGGAGTGAACTCGTTATTTGCAAACGTTGAGATGGGGTTGAATCTTTACGGAACACCATATTCTGGAATTAAGATTAAAGATACTGACAATGACATTGACTCTACGGCACAGCTTAAAGATCCGTTTGGTTTTGAAACCCAGTTTGAATTTTTCTTTGGCGCGCCTGCAAAATTTGTAGATGTTGGTATGGGGCTTTCTTGGGGAATGGATTTTTTTGATGAGATGAAACTCTATTATGATGGACATTCGTTGGGTTCTAATACTTTTGGCTTTGCATTTGACTATTATGTTACATTGGGGCCTGCGGTTAGATTCCACATTGGCGATATGAATTCGTTTTTGGTAAGTCCTGGGCTTATCTGTAATTTTGTGTATGGTACTTCTCCCGATACTAGAATTGTAGGATTTTATTCAGGATTTAATCTTGATTTAGGTTATAGACTTTGGATTGTAAACAAAACTGGATTCCATTTTGGTTTTGATGTTGGCGCTGATTTGAATTTCCCATTTGCAGGATTTGCTTCTACAAGATTCCGTACTTCTGCAGTTGATATAAGTGGTGGTTATGATATAAAAGGCGGAACTGACGCCAAGATTTATTTTGGAGTTGTATTTAATTTTGGAGATAAGGCTCCGGATAAGGCAAGAAACAGAGCAGAGTAATAAAATTATTTTTGCACGGTAGAAAAAAGGCTCGGTGCTGATTAATGCAGAACCGAGCCTTTTTGTTTTTCAGTTAAAATAATGTCCGGTAACCGGATTTATTTTTATTTTTCAACTGTAAAGTCAAATGTTAATGACGGGTCTTCGTAGAAGACTGCGCGCAATGTTCCTTTGTTACAGTTAATGATTGACTGGTATGAAGAGTACCACTCTTTTCCTTCTTTTTTGAGCTGCGCAAGGCTCTTTTTGCCTTCAACAGCTGCGTGTTTACGAATCATCTCCATAACTTTGTCGCGGTTTTCTTCTGCTGTGATATAATCCATTGTAAGCATATGACCGTCTGCAACTTCATCACTTGAAAATTCTGAGCGAACGTCGAATTCACTTGTGTCAGGTGTGAAAAGCTGAGAATACCTAACTTTTGCAATTAAGTTCTGAATGTCTTTTTCATTTTTAACATCAGCATAGCCTTCTGAAAGTGTCTTGTAGCGTCCTATTCCGGAACCGATAATTGCCTTGTCTTTGTATTCGCTGTTAAGGTAGAAGTTTGTCTGAATGTCCTGCATTTCGTTCCAGATGAGTTTGTTGTCAACCACTTCAAGAACACCGTGATGACCTGATTTGTCTGCCATGTATAAGCCTGCGCCCCATGTAAATGTTTCTGCCATAAGTCCGTGAACGTTTACTGAGTTTGCGAGTTCAATAGCCTCGTCTACAGTTGAAGCTCGTTCACCGATGTAGCGGATAAGTGCCACAACAGACATTGTGAGTTTTGCATCAGGATTTGTTCCGGTTGTCTGTTTGATTCCTGTTTCTGCCGGCTGAGAATCACGCATATTTCCTTCGATATAGAAGCCTTTTTCGTTCAAAATATCAGTTGTAAAGAAAAGAAGTCCTGCAAGTTCGTCTTTTGGAACTCCGTTCTTTTTTACTTCTTCAAAAACTGTTCCGCTTAACGGATTATGGGCAAGACCTACAGTCTTAAGGAAACCTGGAACATTTGTTCTGACTACATAGCATGGTCTTTCTGAGTAGAAGAAGTCTAGTGAACGACCGATTATCATGTCGCCGTTTTCAAGAACTTTTCCAACTACGGAACAGCCGAAACCTTTACCGCAGTGTTCTCTGTCTTTTTTTAGACCGAGGTCATAATCGATTTCTGTAACAACAGGAAGTTCGACAACATAATCGCCTAGAACTTTTCCCTTTACATTGCCGGAATTACAGCTTGAAAAAATTACCGACAAGCCTAAAACTACTGCTGAAACTAAAAATTTTGCAGTTTTCTTCATATGCGTGCCTCCTAGTACGTATATAAAATTAAAATTGTTATTCAACCTTTAGGTCGAATGTTAAATTGTCATCTTCAAAGAATGTGACTTTTAGAGTTTTCTTGTTGCAGTTTGCTACTGACTGCCATGCTGACTGCCACAGGCCTGTTTCGCGCAGCTGTGCGTCTGTCGCGTTCTTTGCGGCCTCGTTGTCCTTTGCAAGTACGCCCATGATGTAGTCTTTGTTTGCCGGGTTGTATGCGTCTTTGTAAGACAGGATTCCGCCCCATTTTTCCCACGCCGGACGATATTCGCCCTGAACTTCGCCAAGAGGATTGAACTTGCACGTTGCAGAATCAAAAGTCATCTGGTTGTAGCGGACTTTAGTAATCAGGTCGCGCATATCTTCTTCTGTCTTTACGCTGCTGATTCCGGCCTTTACAACTTCGTAGCGGCCAAGGCCCATTCTGTAGGCACTCTTTTCGCGGTATTCATCGTTGATGTAGAAGTTTGAATGTGCGTTTGCCATGTCAGACCACACAAGTTTATTGTCTACCAGCTCAAGGACGCCGTAATGGCCTGTGCTGTCGGCAAGGATGATTCCGCCGCCCCAGCTTGTATGCTCAGTCTTAAGATTGTGGACATCAACAGAATTTGCAATCTTTAGGGCTTCGTCAACAGAACCTGCGCGTTCGCCCATAAACCGGATAAGAGCCGCAAATGTCATTCTGTATTCTGCGCCCGGATTTGTTCCTGAACTTTCCTTGATTCCTGTTGATTCAGGTTCGCATGGACGCATATTTGCTTCTGCATAGAAACCAGCGTCGTTCATAAGTTCTCCGGTAAAGAACGGCAAGGTTGCCGCATCGTCTGCCGGGACGCCGTTTTTCTTTACTTCGTCGAATGTAGGACCTGCAAAAGTGTTGTAGACGTAGCCGACTGTCTTGTGGAAGCCTGGAACTGCCGTGCGGATAATGTAGGCAGGTCTGAAACTGTATCCCAAATCATAGGAGCGGCCGATAACGGTGTCTCCGTTTTCAAGGGTTTTTACAACGCCTGTGCATCCGAATTTTCCGTAATTTTCGTTGTCGGATTTTAAGGCCTTGTCGTAGTCCAGTTTTGTGTAAACAGGAAGTTCGACAACATAGTCGCCTAAGATTTTGCCCTTAACGTTGCTGGAACTGCAGCTGATAAGACTGGCGATGGCCGCAAGCGCAGCCGTGAGACAAAAAATCTTTCTTGATTTCATAAAAAAATATCCTCCGCTTCTAAGTATACTCAAAAAAAAAAAAAAATGCACGTTTTATTTTGGCGTAGACCAAATTTTGAGTTTTGTTGATTTAGAAATTGAATGGTCTTCCAGTCAAAAGTCAAGTATTGGCTATGGTGAAGTGTTTATTTTGGAAGAGATAACTGCGCGGTTTGCGCGTTGAAAAATCTTGCGCGGATTCCCGAGCAGGGTTTCCCTGTGAGAGCACCCGCTGTAGGCAAAAAGGCGGTCTTAACCGCCTTGACTAAAGATTTCCGGAAGAGATAACTGCACGGTTTGCGTGGTAAAAAATCTTGCGCGGGTATGGAGCGGCCGCCGTGGCGGTTGCGGCAAGAAAAACGCCTGCGGATTTTTTTTTGTGGGTGGAATGTATTTTGCGCAAGATTTTTTTTTGTGCGGGGGGTTTTCTTGACGCAATGAGGTTACGAAACCGCGGAACACCCGTTGCGGTGGTAGTTTGCGCCCTATGAAAGAGGAAAGTTATTGATATTGTGCGTTGAAAGGGCGTTTGAATATCTTTATAATGTAATTTATGTTTCGTTTATATGTAGAAAGGAAGCCTGGTTTTGCTAACGAGGCTGAAAGTTATTTGTCGCAGATTAATAATTTTTTGGGAATTTCTGGTGTGACTGGAGTTCGTTATCTTAACCGCTATGATGTTGAAAATATCGGTGAGGCTGTAGGAAAGGCGGCTGCCACTAGAATTTTTAGTGAACCTCAGAGTGATTTTGTTTTTTATGACAAGGTTGAGGTTGCTGACGGTGATACTGTTATTGTATGGGAATATTTACCGGGTCAGTATGACCAGCGTGCGGACAGTGCGGAACAGTGCCTGAATTTGCTTAGGGCGGGAATGGCTTCTTCTGTTCAGGTTTTAAAGGAGGCGCCCCGAGTTCGTTGCGCGAAAATGGTTGTTTTAAGCGGAAAGGTTTCTGCTGATGATGTCAAGAAGATTGAAAATTATTTGATTAACCCGGTTGACAGCCGTTTGACGGATGATGACAAGATTCCTGAGACTTTGGAGATAAGGTCTGATGTTCCGGGTGATATTCCTGTTGTGGACGGTTTTATTGGCTGGAACGACAAGGCGCTGGAAGATTACCGCAAAAAAATGGGTCTTGCGATGGATTTTGCGGATATTAAATTTCTGCAGAGTTATTTTGTGGGCGAAAAACGCGACCCGACCGAAACCGAAATCAGGGTTTTGGATACTTACTGGTCTGACCACTGCCGACACACGACTTTTTTGACTGAATTAAAGGATATTAAGGTTGAGGACGGTCCGTATGCGGATTTGTTCAGGAAGTCTTTGCAGAATTATACTGATATGCGTACCGAGATGTATGCCGGACGCGATGACAAGCCTGTTTGTCTTATGGATATGGCTGTTATCGGTATAAAATATCTTAAGAAGCATGGAAAACTTGACAATCTTGAGGTTAGCGAAGAGAACAATGCCTGCTCGGTTTATATTGATGTTCATTATACTCATGACGGCGATGGAAATGCCTGCGACAAAAAAGAAACTTGGCTTTTGATGTTTAAAAACGAAACTCATAACCATCCGACTGAAATTGAGCCTTTTGGTGGCGCGGCTACTTGTATCGGCGGCGCAATCCGCGATCCGCTTTCAGGGCGTTCGTGGGTTTACCAGTCTATGAGGGTTACGGGGGCGGCGGATCCTACTGTTCCTTTGAGCACGACAAGAAAAGGTAAACTTCCGCAGGTTAAGATTTGCCGCGAGGCCGCGCAGGGATTTAGTTCTTACGGAAACCAGATTGGTCTGACTACCGGGCAGGTTGTGGAGCTTTATCATCCTGGTTATATGGCGAAACGAATGGAGCTTGGAGCGGTTGTTGCGGCGGCTCCTGTTGATACTGTTATGCGCGAGCGACCTGAGCCGGGCGATGTTGTTATTCTTGTCGGCGGCGGAACTGGACGTGATGGAATTGGAGGTGCGACTGGTTCTTCTAAGGTTCATACTGAAAAATCTGTTTCTACGGCTGCCGCTGAGGTTCAGAAGGGAAACGCTGTTGAGGAAAGAAAAATCCAGCGCCTTTTTAGAAATAAGGATGTCAGCCTGATGATCCGCCGCTGCAATGATTTTGGTGCCGGCGGTGTTTCTGTTGCGATTGGCGAGCTTGCGCCTGGTCTTGATATTGATCTGGATAAAGTTCCTAAAAAATATGAAGGTTTGAACGGAACTGAGCTTGCGATTTCTGAGTCGCAGGAACGAATGGCGGTTGTTGTACGCGCAAAGGATGCTGAGAGATTTATTGATGCGGCCGCAAAAGAGAATCTGCAGGCGGTGAAAGTTGCTGATGTTACGGATACGAATCGCCTTGTGATTAACTGGCGCGGTAAAACGATTGTAAATCTTGGACGTGAATTTCTGGATGCGGCGGGCGCGCATCATGAGGCGGTTGCGCTGATTGAAAGTCCTGCCGCGCAAAAAGATTCGCCGCTTTTAAATGCGTTGGATTCTGTGAAAGAGGAGCTTTCTAAGCGTGAGTCTGTTGGCGGAGAAACTGCGCTTAAAAATGCCTGGATGAAAAATATCAGTGATTTGGCCTGCTGCTCTCAGCGTGGACTGGGCGAGCGTTTTGACGGTTCAATTGGTTCTTCTACTGTCTTGTTCCCTTATGGCGGAAAATATCAGAGTACGCCGGAAGCCGGAATGGTTGCGAAAATTCCTGTTGTAAGTCCGCTTGAAACTTCTACTGTAAGCATGATGGCCTTTGGTTACGACCCGCGAGTCGGGGAATGGTCTCCGTGGCATGGCGCGCAGACTGCGGTTCTTTCTTCTTTGGCGAAAATTGCCTGCATGGGTGGAAAACCTGTTGACTGCCGCCTTTCGTTCCAGGAATTTTTTGGCCGTGCTGTAAGTGAAAAGACCTGGGGCTACCCGGCGGCTGCTCTTCTTGGTTCTATAGATGCGCAGAATGCGATGGGAACTGCTTCTATTGGCGGAAAAGATTCTATGTCCGGAACTTTTGAGGAATTGAACGTTCCGCATACGCTGGTTTCTTTTGCTGTTACAAGCGACGATGTGAAGAATGTTACCAGCGGTTCTTTTAAAAAGGCTGGCGATAATGTTTATCTTGTTACGGTTCCTTATTCTTCTGCGCTTGCTCCGGATTTTGAGGTGTTCACAAAGAATTCGAATAATCTTTATGGGCTGAATTCCCAGAAAAAAATTGCCGCGATGTACCCGGTTTGTGCCGGCGGAATTGCGGAGGCTGTTACAAAAATGGCGATGGGAAACAAAGTCGGTGTAAAAATTGATAATCTGCCTTTTAGCGCGACTGCCGATGGTTTTGATAAAATCAGGAAAGTTACTCCAAAAGACTTGTTTACTCCTCTTTACGGTTCAATTGTAGTTGAGGCTGACGGTGAGCTTGATTTGAGCGGATTTGCTGAAGGAACTGCATTTAAGATTGGAAACACAATTGATTCTGCGGAGATTGAAGTTGCGGTTGACAATATTCCGGGCGTAAAGATTGACTTGGCTGATGCGGAAACTGCGTGGGAATCAAAATTGTACGAGGTTTTTCCGCCGGTAAGTGGCGCGGAGGTCCAGAAGCCGCTTCCTGAATTTGCGGTGAATATCCACAAGTCTTTGTCTGATATAAGAAGGAATCCGGTTTTTGCAGCTCCAAAGTCAAAGCCGCGTGTTTTGATTCCTGTTTTTCCGGGAACAAACTGTGAATTTGACATGGCACGTGCATTCAATCTTGCCGGCGCGGAAACAAAGATTATTGTTTTGGCGAACAAGACGCCTGCTTTGCTGGAAGAATCCCTTTTGAATTTTGAAAAGGAGCTGAAACAGGCTCAGATTCTTGCGTTGAGCGGCGGATTTAGCGCAGGTGACGAGCCTGACGGTTCTGCGAAATTTATTGCAAACTGTCTGCGTGAGGGACGGGTTTCAGAGCAGGTTATGGCATTGCTTAAAAAGCGTGACGGTCTTGTTCTTGGAATTTGTAACGGTTTCCAGGCTTTGGTAAAAACTGGTCTTGCGATGTACGGAGAATTCCGCGATATGGAGCCGAATATGCCGACTTTGACATACAATAAGATTGGTCGCCACATCAGCCGAATCGTTAGAACTCGTCTGGTGAGCGCGGCAAGTCCTTGGGCAATGGATCCTAGCGTTGTTGATTCAAGAATTCATCTTGTGCCGATAAGCCATGGTGAAGGCCGGTTTGTCTGCGATGAGGAAACTGCAAAGAAATTCTTTGAAAATGGACAGGTTTTTACCCAGTATGTGGATGAATACGGGAATCCTGCTATTACTGAACCGGACAATCCGAATGGTTCGTTGTTTGCAATTGAAGGAATCACAAGCCCGGACGGAAGAGTTCTTGGAAAAATGGGACACAGCGAGCGCACAATCGGAACAGATGCAAACGGCGCCAGCTGCGATTTGATTATGAATGTTGCGGGAAATCCTCTTACAAATGAATATGAAAACAGTTGTGAAAATGTATTTGCCGCCGGCGTTCGATATTTTAAATAAGACGATTTTTAGATGATTTTTAAGGATGGAAAAATGAAAAAATTGATGGTTGCGGTTTCTGTTTTTGCCGCATTGGTTTTGGCTTCCTGCGGAAAGGCTCAGGATTCAAACGGTTGGTATTCGGATTTTGATTCTGCGAAAAAGGCCGCGCAGTCAAAAAATAAGGAAATTTTGTTTTTTATAAATTCTGATGCGGATGTCGCTGGTAGCGAAAACGGAGTCAAGGCTGTTCTGTCAAAGGAATTTGTGGATTCTGTAAAAGATGATTTTGTTTGTCTGCATTTTGATTTTACGGATTTGCAGTCAGTTTTTGGTGTCTCGGACAACGAGATTTCAAGCAAGGAGCAGAAAAGTCTTGAAAAACGCCGCGACCTTTTGAACAGGCAGTTTAAGATTGCAGATTTTTATGGAATCCGTGAAACTCCGGTTATAAATATTCTTTCTAAGGAGGGATATTTTATTTCTGAGGTGAACTGCGAATTTAATTCGGATAATGCGGAAGGTTTTGCTGGTTTGCTTAAACTTGAGGCGGATGGAATTTCTGAATTCAACAAGAAGGTCGAGGCTACAAAAAAAGGTTCAAAGCAGGAAAAAATTGCCGCGATTGACGTTTTGTTTGAAGAGGCGGCGGATGTTCACAAGATTGCTCTTTACGATTTGCTGAAAAAATCGGTTTCGATGGATTCAAAGAATTCTTCTGGAAAAATCGGAAAATATCTTTTTCAGATTGCGCATACAGAGGCATACAACAAGCTGCTTGAGCAGGATTTTGCAGGCGCGCTTAAAATTTACGAAAAATGCGCGGAAAATAAATTCATTAGCCCGGAAGATGTTCAGTCTTTGTATTATATGTGCGCCGAGCTTGCGACAAAACTTCCGGATGTAAAAATAGAAGATATTATTCTGTATATGAACCAGTCTGTTCAGGCGGCTCCGGAAAGCGAGATTGTTCCTCAGCTTCAGCAGTATATTGAATATCTGGAAAATGCGCTTGCGGCCGGAAACAATGCCGCTTCTGAAACTTCTGATACTTCTGAAAGCCAGTCTGAGTAGAATTTGAATAGCCTTGTTCTTTTTGGGCTGCTGCTGGCTTCGGTGGCTTTAGTAACTTTATCGATGCTCTTTAGCGTTTCTGAAAGCGCGTTCCTTTCGATGAACAAACTGCGTCTTAGGATTTTGCGGAAGGAAAAAGACAGGAAGGCGTTGCGTGTAAGCCGTCTGCTTGAAAACAAAGAGCATCTGATAAATACGTTGCTTATCGCAAATGACTTGGTTAATATTCTTTTAAGTTCAATTATTACCGCGGTTGCAATGCGCATTTTTGGAAGCAAGGGTGTTGGAATTGCAACTTTTGCGGTAACTTTGGTTCTTTTGATTTTTGGAGAAATTACTCCAAAGGCGATTTCTACACGGAAACCGGACGGAATCGCCTACGCGCTTTCGCTTTTTGTGGACGTGATTGTTCATATCTTGCGTCCTGTTGTTGTTCTTTTTACTGCGTTCAGCAGGCTGGTCCTAAAAATCCGTGGAATCAGCGTGGAAAAACCGGAGCATACTTATTCAGAGGAAGATATAAAATCATTTATTGAAGTTGGCGAAGAAACTGGCGTGCTTGAAAACGGCGAAAAAAATATGATGAATTCTGTTTTCAAGTTTACGGATATTACCGCCGCTGAAATTATGGTTCCGCGGACTTCTATTGTCAGGCTAAAGGAAACGGCAACTTATTCTGAAGTGATTGAAAAAGCCCAAAAAACGAAATTTTCAATGTTTCCGGTTTACCGAAAAAATATTGACGACATAATCGGGATTATTTATTTAAAGGATTTGCTTAAAACTGTCCCCTCGGAATTTGACCTGAAAAAACTGATGCGCCCGCCGCTTTTTATTCCTGGAACGCGGAAAATTACTTCTGTTGTGCAGGTTATGCAGGAAAACAGGCAGTCAATGGCGATAATTATTGATGAATATTCTGGAACGGACGGACTGATTACCCAATCTGATATTCACCGTGAAATTTTTGGAACTACAGGAAATAAATCTTCCTGGCAGGATGGAAAAAATCTTGAAATTTTAAAAAATCAGGACAATTTTACAGTTGACGGTTCAACTTTGCTTGTTGACTTGAAAATTTATTTTGGAATAAAACTTGAATCAAGCATAAATGACACTCTTGGCGGCTGGATTACAGAAAAACTTGACCGGTTGCCGGTGGCAGGAGATTCTGTCGAGGACTCTGGTGTTGTTTATACGGTTATTTCAATAGAAAGACACAGGGTTACGCAAGTTCAGATTGTAAAAAAAGAAACGGAAGGCAAACAGGATGATTAAAAATATTCTTTTTGTTTGCGTTCTTTTTGTTATTGTAAACCTGATTGCCTTTTTCGCAGGCTCGGAAACGGCTTTTCTTTCCATAAATAAGATAAAACTTAGAAAAATGATTGGTGAAGGCAGGAAGAATGCGAAAACTGCGGCTAAACTGCGTGAAAATATCGATGAGCTTTTGACAGTTGTTCTTATCGGCATTAATTTTATGAACACTCTTGGTTCTGCGATTGCAACTGCACTGGCGGTTTCTTTGGTGGGAAATTCCGGTGTTGGAATTGCGACCGTCTGCTTTACATTTTTTTCTGTAATTTTTGGAGAAATTATCCCGAAAACGGTTGCCGGGCGTTATACGGAAGAAACTGTATGCAAAAATTCTGTTCCTCTTCTTGTTCTGGAAAAAGTTTTTTTTCCGGTTGTTATGATTTTTAGCGCGATTTCAAAAGGAACTGCAAGTCTTGCAAAAAATCTTTTAAAGGATGATTCGCCGCTTGTTACAGAGGAGGAGTTAAAAACTCTGATTGATGTAGGCGCGCAGGAGGGAACTCTTGAGGCTTCTGAAAAAACGATGCTTGACAAAATTTTCCATTTCAACGATTTGACTGTACACGACATAATGAAGCACCGTTCGATGGTTAAATCTGTTTCTGTGGATGATAGCCGTGAAAAAATCGTTCAGACTTTTGTTTCAACCGGGCTTTCTATGCTTCCGGTTTATGAAGGTTCAAAAGAGTCTATTGTCGGGGTAATTCACTACAAGTCGGTTCTTTTTGCCTCTGAAAAAAATGATGAGAAAAATTATGCTTCGGCTGTTATGAAGAACGTTCTTTTTGTGCCGGAAACTTTTACCGCGCTGGAGCTTCTTGCAAAATTTAAGAAAGAGCACACTGAATTTGCGGTCGCGTTGAACGAGCAGGGGTTTTTGGCTGGAGTTGCTACAATCGACGATATTCAGAGAGTTGTTTTTGGCAGAATGACAGACGATGACAAGTCAAAAATTCCTGCCGAAGAAAGGATAAAACTTGTGTCGGCGAACGAATTTATTGTTCCTGGTGATTTAAGGCTTGAAGATTTAAATTCAATTTTAAAGCTCAATCTTGAGTCTGATGAATATATGACGATTGGCGGATGGCTTCTGGAAAAAATCGGCTACCTGCCTTCCACCGGGGAAATTTTCAGCTGGGAAGACTGTCTGTTTTTTATTGAAGACCAGTCGCAGCGGCGGATTCAGCAAGTCAGGATAAAATTTGTAAAAAGCGGTTCGTGCGCCAAAAAATAGCCGTTCTTTATTCTGAAAGCGGGTCTGAGCCGAATATTTTTGCCATCTGCTTTCGTGTTGCTTCCATATCCTTTGGGTATGGCGCAGAAAAAGTCATCTGTTCACCTGTTTTTGGGTGCGCAAATGTTATTTTATACGCGTGCAGCGCGAGCCGGCTTAAAAGAGGCTGTTCTTCCAGCTCGTCGCCACGCCATGAACGTTTTATTTCGCTAAGTCTGACTGGTTTCTGGTTTCCGCTGTACAATGGGTCGCATACAATGCTAAAGCCGTTTTCTGCTAAGTGGACTCGAATCTGGTGTGTTCTGCCGGTTTTTGGGCAGGCTTCAATCCATGAATATGGACCGCATTCCGCAATCACCCTAAAGTCTGTTGAGGAAGGTTTTCCGTATCTTTTGTTTACAACGGTTCTGTGCCTTGCATCTCCGTCCGGCATAAGCGGAAGGTCTACGTGCAGGGTGTTCCACATCGGTCTGCCGTGAACTAGACAATGATAGACCTTCTGAATTTTTCGTTCCTGAAATTGCTCCGAGATATTTTTGTGCGCATCGGGATTTCGCGCGTAGACTATGATTCCTGAAGTGTCTTTGTCAATGCGGTGAACTGCGTAAAGTTTTCCGAATTCTTTTTCTGCAATAAGGTCAAGCCGTGGTGCCTCTAAATCGTATCTGTCTGCGGCAATCAAAAGTCCGCTCTTCTTGTTAAGGATTACAATGTCGTCATCTGAATAAATAGTTGTGTAGTCAGGAATTTTCTTCATAAGCGGATTATACAAGTTGCGTGAATATTGTTCAACTTTTTAAATGTATGATAAAATACTTGAAACTTTTTGAAAGTTTGTTTGTCTTATTTATAAATTGGATTTTATCAAATTAATATTCTAAGAGGTAAAGATGTCTGCTTTATATCATGATTTTCTTGTTGAGGACCGGGATTTTAAGGATTACGATGATTTTAAAAAACATTGCAAATTAAAAACGAAGAAAGATTTTAATTTTGCTTACGATATAGTTGACAGGTATGCGGCGGAATTTCCTGGAAAACGGGCGTTAGTCTGGGTTGATGATAACGGAGAGGAAAAGAATTTTACTTTTGATGATATTTCCTGCGAGTCAAAGCGTGCCGCTTACTGGCTTGTTTCAAAAGGAATAAAAAAAGGCGATACTGTAATGCTGGTTTTGCGCCGCCGCTACGAATGGTGGATTCTGATGCCTGCACTTCACCGGATTGGAGCGATTGTAATTCCTGCCACAGACCAGCTGCTTCAGTCTGATATTGAATACCGCGCAAATGCCGCTGAAGTAAAGATGATTATTTCTTACGATAATCCTAATATTCAGGGTGAAATTGACAAGGCGATGCCAAAATCTAATACTGTGAAATATCTTGTTACAGTTGGAAAAGAAAAACGCGACGGATGGATTAGTTTTCACGAGGAATATGAAAATCTGCCGGCGGAATTTCCTCGCCCTGTAGGAGATTCCGCAACCCACAACAAAGACCCGATGTTGCTTTATTTTACGTCTGGAACTTCTGGCTATCCAAAAATGGTTCTTCAGGATTATGATTACCCGATTGGTCATATTATTACGGCAAAATATTGGCACGGTGTTGTTGAGGATGGGCTTCATCTTACAATTGCGGAAACAGGATGGGCAAAATCTACATGGGGAAAACTTTATGGCCAGTGGATTGCCGGAACTGCGTTGTTTGTATATGACATGAACAGCTTTAAACCGACAAGAATGTTGGAGATGATTTCAAAATATGGTCTTACCACTTTCTGCGCGCCGCCTACAGTTTACCGTTACTTGGTTCGACAGAATCTTAGCAAATACGATTTAAGCAAATGTACGCGCTTTAGCACTGCCGGAGAAGCCTTGAATGGTGAAGTCTACAACAAGTGGCTTGAGCAGACAGGAAAGAAAATCTACGAAGGTTACGGTCAGAGTGAATCCACAATTATCTGCGGAAACTTCCTTGATTATTCAGAAATCCGTCCGGGGTCAATGGGGCGTCCAAATCCTCTTTATGATGTTGAAATTTTGAACGCGAACAATAAACCTGTTCCAGTTGGCGAGACAGGTGAACTCTGTATTCATGTTGAGCACGGTCGTCCGTTCGGACTTTTGATGGGCTACCACAAGGATGTTGTTCTTACTGCGAACGCTTTTGACGGCGGAGTTTACCACACCGGCGATAACGTCTACATGGATAAAGATGGCTACGTCTGGTTTGTGGGAAGAAAAGACGATATTATCAAGACTGCCGGTTACCGCGTAAGTCCGTTTGAGGTTGAGTCAATCCTTCAGCAGCATCCGGCTGTTATGGAATGTGCTGTTACTGGCGTTGAAGATCCAAAACGAGGAATGGCTGTAAAGGCTACAATTGTTCTTTCCCCGGGGTATGACACAAAAGACCCGAAAGAGATGGAGACAGAGCTTTCAACATTTGCAAAAGAAAATACCGCAATGTACAAGTGTCCTAGAATCTTTGAATTTGTAAAGGAGTTGCCAAAAACGATTTCTGGAAAAATCCGCCGCGTGGAAATCCGCGAAAAAGACAAGGGCAAGGCTCAGGAAAACATCAAGCAGGATTTTTAAAAGTTGAGTTGAATTTTACCGCCACTGAAAAATTGATTTTAGTGGCGGTTTTTTTATTGATAAACCTTTTATTCCGCGAGCCGCTGGATCAGCGAGACCAGATTTTCTAGTTTTTCGCGCGACATAAGCGGATTCAGCAGGGTGAATTTTAGGCATACATAACCATCAGAAACAGTTTGCCCGATTACAATTCCGTGCCTGTGCAGAAGTTCCCTGCGGATTTTTTTGTTCGTTTCATCGCCTTTTACGTGTCTAAAAACAACAGAAGTAATTTCCGGCTCTGTGACAACCTTAAAATTTTCATTGTTTTTTATGATTTCATAAAGTGTCCGGGCGTTTTCCATGCTTTTTGTGATTATTTCGTTCCAGCCGTCTTTTCCTTTTGACTGAAAAGCCATCCAGACTTTTAGCGCGTCAAAACGCCTTGTTGTCTGGAGCGATTTATCAACAAGATTTGTGTAGCCGTCCTCTTCGTCCTCTGTTCTGTTCAGATAATCCGCATGGATTGTAAGCGCGTCAAAGTCCTCTGATTTTTTTACAAGCAACGCCGAACAGCTTATAGGAAGCAGAAACATCTTGTGAAAATCTACAGTCACCGAGTCGCAAAGGTAAAGATTTTTTACCTTGGAAGAATATTTTTCGCTAAGAACCACGCCTGAACCATAGGCCGCATCCGCATGAAGCCACATATTGTAATGGCTGCAAAGCGTGGAAATCTTTTCAACCGGGTCAATCGAGCCAAAATCCGTTGTTCCGATTGTCGCGACCACAAGAAACGGAATATTTCCGGCGGCAATATCTTTTTGTACAAGATAGTTCAACGCGCCGAAATTCATCCTTTTGTTTTCATCAACTGGAACTTTTACAACGCTTTCGTATCCAAGCCCAAGAATGTGCGCGGTTTTTTCCATGGAAAAATGGCTGATTTCGCTTGTGTACATCCTGAGTTTTCTAAAATTTTCCGGAAGACCGTGTTTTTTCACGTCGTAGCTCATTATTTTTGAAATAAACCAGTCGCGCGCAAGTATTATCGCTGTTTCGTTTGACTGGCTTCCACCGGAGGTAAAAACTCCATCAGAGCCCCTCCTGAAACCAAAAAGTCTGCACAGATGCCTTATTACTTCTGTTTCGATTTCTGTTGCAACCGGTCCCTGGTCCCAGCTGTCCATTGACTGGTTGAATGTGGAAATTATCAGCTCGCTTGCAATGCCTTCTAGAATCGCGGGAGAGTGCAGATGCGGCATATAGTCTGTTGAGGAAGTCCGCAAAAGGTTTGGAAGAATTTTATTTTTTGTAAGTTCAAGGGTTTCTTGCCAGCCCAGGCCTTTTTCCGGCAGAATTGAATCCTGATGGACAATTTTTTGAAGTTCCTGCGGAGTCGGTCCTGAATACGCTGTGTCTGTCGAAAAAGTTTCTAGGATTGCCTGAACGGTTTCGCTGATTATCTGTTTGTACTGCTCTTTTGAATTCTGGTTGTCTGTAAGAAAAATGTTCTGCATAAATTTATTATAAAGAAAAACTAAAAAAAAATCATTTTTGCGTCATTTGAATTTTATTTTTTTTTAAAATAAGAGTAGAATACTTTAAGCCTATGTTTGAAACCCAATGGGAAATTGTACAAAAATTTGTTTTTGCGTGTGAAAGTTCTGTATGTATTCTCCGTGTCCCGGATTCTGTGATTACGGATGAATTCAAAAAAGACTTTTGCGTACTTGATGTTTGCGCGGATTTTTCGCCGTTCAAACCGTTTCTTTCAATTGTTTCTCAGAATTCCAGTCAAAAAACTTTTGAGTATGTTGAAAAAAATGCGTATTCTGTGCAGAAAGATTCATTTCTTTCATACTTAAAGACTGGGCTTGCGGATTTGCGTTATGACATTCCGCTTGCAAATGAATTTGTCTACGAGCAGAACCGTTTTATCCAGACAATCGTTGAACTTCTGGAGCAGCTTCCGCCAAAAAATTATCTTGTCCTGAACAGCCAGTGCCTTTCAAAAGAGTCAATCGAGCTTATCAAGGCTGTTGAAAAATCAAATATAAAAAGCAAATTTGCGTTCTGCTTTACTTCTGAAAAAAATGACCTGGAGCAGACTGAAACGACAAGACTTCTTGAGGAGTACAGCACAAAACCGAATTATCTTCGTCTGATGACAAAATTTGTTTCAATTGCAAAAGATAAGACTGAATATAAGCTGATTTTTGATTTTCCGCCGGATGAGCAATACAAAATCATTCAAAAAACTTTAAGAAACAACAGGGTTTTTATGGTTTTGGAGCAGTTAAAGGATTTTTCGCTTTGGGTTTCTGCAAATTTTGGAAAATTTGATTTTGAGGAAAATGAAAAGCGGATTTTAAGCCTTGAGCTTGCAAAATCGTTGTTCCAGTGTTCTCTTATTGACGAGGCGATTCTTTATCTGAATGATATTATTGATGCCCAGGAAGAGGATGAGATTGAGGGCGTTGCGTTTTATTATCTTGCACGGGCGTTCTCGTTTAAAAAATCTGTCTCGCTTGCGCAGAAATATTACGTTTTTGCGGAAAAAATCTTTCAAAGGGAAAATAACCAGAGTTATCTTGCGTTGGGGGCAATGCTTGATTTTCATATTGCGAAAAAGATTTCGGCGGAAGATACGATTGCAAAATATCAGTATGCGCTGGAGCTTTTGCGGCAGCAGGGATTTTTGAACAATTTTATAAGCGTCTGTATTTCTGTTCCCTGGAAATTGGTGAACGACGAGGCTTCCAGAAAAAACATTGAAGACGAAGTTGATATGTGTCTTGAGCTGGCGGAAAAAATCGACAATCAGCATCTTGTTTCAACTGCCTGCCATTGGAAAGGGATTATCTGTTCTCATTTTGGGGAAATTGACAAGGCTCTTGTATGGTACGATAAATGCAATGAAATCCGCACAAAAATCGGTGAGCTTGGACCGATCTTAAATATAAGAAACGGACTGTGTTATGATGCGACCTGCCGCGCGATGTACAAGCGGGCGTTTGATCTTGAGAACGGAATTATAGATCGACTTCTGGAAATCGGGGATTTTGCCTCGGTTACGGATACGCTAAAAAATGTTGCCTATGCGCTTTTTTATTCCCGGCATTTTATGGAAGCGTATGAGCTTTTTAATGTGATTGCGCGTTATCTTGATATTTTTAATATGTCAGAAATGGCGAACAGCTCGTTTTTGCCTTCGCAGAATGATATTTTGATTTTTAAGTCGATTATTAATTTTGCGCAGGGTGATTTTATCCGCGGAAGAATAAACCATTCAAATATCGTGCAGGATTTGGATTCTGTTACAAAAGAAGACCGTCCATTTGTTTATTATATTGAGGCGGTTCTGAGCGCTGATGAAAAGCAGATTGAGGCTTCTGAGGCTTTTTTTGAAAAATGTATTGCGGAATTCAGGGAGATAAAAAGCAAGCTTACCCATAAAATTGTTTTTGCCTACTATGAATATGCGGTTGTCTTGGACAGGCTTGGCTATAAGGCTGAGGCAGAAAAATATATCGCAAAAGGTTTTAAGATTGCAAAGGCTGAAAATTACGTGTATTACACAAAAGACCAGCCGGACGGTGCAAAAAAGTCAATCACTGTAACGGAATACGTTGACGGCGTTGAAAAATTCGATAAGCTCAAATTGAATATTGAAATGCTGAATGAAAAAGCCGAAAAAGAGCAGCTTTTGACCCTGCTGCACAAGAGAATCCACGACTATCAGTTCATAAATAAAGTAAAAACCGGCTATATAAAGGACATGAACCTTAAAAAGTATGTCCAGGGTGCTTTGCTGGACGTTGAAAAATATACTTTGGCGGAAGAAGTTTATTTTTGCGCGGTGGAAAACGGAAACGCAATAATTTACGACTCAATTGTTCACAACGAGAAACCTGCTGTGGATGAAAAACTTGTGGAAAATCTTTTTGCAAAAAGCAAAAAAAATGATGTTGCCCAGATGGTTTACAAAGAAAAGCTCAATCTTTATTTTGGAGACGCTTCTTATGCGGAGTATGAATTCGGCATAATTGTTGTTCCTTCTAAAATAAACCCGATAAATGTTGAAGTTCTGAATACTTTGAACATCGCGCTGGCGAGCATTCAGTCCCAGGTTGTTATCTACAAACAGGAAGAGCATCTTATGGTTATGTCGTCTACGGATCAGCTTTCAAGGCTGAAAAACAGGCGTGCGTTCCAGGAATGTATAGCGCTCGAAAGCGAGCGGGTAAGGCGTTACCAGCAAAGGCGTGAAACTGTTATTCAGATTGCAGTTGCTTTTATTGATTTGGACAATTTTAAATATTACAACGACACTTTTGGTCATTCAGTTGGCGACCTTCTGATAAAAAGTTTTGCCAGCATTTTACGTGAAACCTGCCGAAAAATCGATTTTATTTCCCGTTACGGTGGCGACGAATTTGTAATTATCATGATTGACACAAATGCGGATGAAGGAAGACGTGTCTACAGGCGTCTTTATGAGTGTCTGCAAAGCCATGAATATTTTTTGCCGCAGATAAAGGCTCTTTTAAAGCGGGATGATATTGAAGTTCCTGAGAACCGAAGGCTTGGATTCAGCATGGGAATAAGCACAAACCAGGATGTTGAAAAATGTGATGACATTGACCTGGTTGTTCAGAATGCGGACAAGGCTTTGTATTACACAAAAAATACACAGAAAGGTTCAGTTTCTGTTTGGGCTGAAATAAAAGATATGGTAGAATAAGAATATGTATATGTTTTTTTTGAATAACCTTATGTGGTTCTGGCTTGCGGTTATGGTTGTCTGCATTGTGATTGAGGCAGTGACTTTTGCGCTTACAACAGTCTGGGGCGCTATTGCCGCGCTGGTAATGATTTTTGTAAGCAGGACAAATATGCCGCTAAGATGGCAGCTGGTTCTTTTTCTTGTGATGACGATTGTGCTTGTGCTTACAACACGCCCGTTTGCAGTGAAAAAACTGAAGCTTGGTAAAGATAAAACGAATGTAAATTCCATGGAAGGTCAGGAAGTTCTTGTTATAAAGAAGATAACCAAGTTTGAAAAAGGCGAGGTAAAAGCAAAGAACGGCGTAATCTGGAGCGCAAAGAATGTGGATGAGCAGGATGAGTCTGAAATTTCGGAAGGTTCAGTCTGCATAATCGAAAAAGTTGACGGAAATACACTTTCTGTAAAAAGAAGTTAAATATTCAAGGAGATTTTTATGGGTTTTACTTGGGTGATTGTTGCGATTCTTGTTGTCGTATTGATTTTGATTCTTGTGAACGTAAGGGTTGTTCCGCAGTCAAAGGCGTTTGTTGTTGAGCGTCTTGGCGCTTACTGTTCAACTTGGAATGTCGGGCTTCATGTTAAGTTTCCGTTTATTGACCGGATAGCAAATATCATGAGCCTAAAAGAACGTGTTATGGATTTTCCGCCGCAGCCTGTCATTACAAAAGACAATGTAACGATGCAGATTGATACTGTTGTTTACTGTCAGGTTACAGATCCAAAACTGTACACTTATGGCGTTGAAAACCCTTTAAAGGCGCTTGAGAATTTAACTGCGACAACTTTGCGAAATATAATCGGTGAACTTGAGCTTGATGAAACTTTGACTAGCCGCGATGTGATAAATACAAAAATGCGTTCGATTCTTGATGAGGCGACAGACCCTTGGGGATTGAAAGTGACCCGCGTTGAGGTAAAGAATATCGAGCCGCCGCAGGCGATCCGCGAGGCGATGGAAAAACAGATGCGCGCAGAGCGCGAACGCCGTGAGCAGATTCTTATTGCGGAAGGACACAAGCAGTCTGCGATTCTTGAGGCGGAAGGCCAGAAGCAGGCGTTGATTCTTCAGGCGGAAGCCCAGAAAGAAGCCGCTGTTCAAAAGGCAAAAGGCGAGGCGGAGGCAATCCGCGAAGTTCAGGAGGCAACAGCGCAGGGCTTAAAGATGATAAAAGATTCTGCGCCGGACAATGCTGTAATCCGCCTTCGTGCGCTGGAAGCGTTTGAAAAAGCCGCAAATGGACAGGCAACAAAAATAATCATTCCTTCTGATATTCAGGCGGCCGCAGGACTTGTGGCAAGCCTTGCAGAAATTGGAAAAAAATAGGGCTGATATTCAGGTTAAATAAAAAATCCGGACTTTTTGCAAAATCCGGATTTTTTTTGTTTATTCGTAGTC
Source organism: uncultured Prevotella sp. (assembly GCA_963627355.1). Lineage (GTDB taxonomy): Bacteria > Spirochaetota > Spirochaetia > Treponematales > Treponemataceae > Treponema_D. Next base: position 21,651 of record CAVGBY010000017.1, read on the forward strand.
TTTGTTTACTTCAAGGACTGCTGATTCAAAAATATTCATGGCTGTATCAATTTCTTCGTCAGTAACGGTAAGGGCACAGAGGCAACGCATTACAGAACCGTTCCTTCCGCCTTTTTCCATTACAAGCTTGTTTTTAAAGCAGATATTTTGAATCTTTGCCGCGGCTTCCCCGTTTGGCGGAAATAATCCGCAGCAGTCTTTTGTTCCTTTTGGATTTACAAATTCGCAGCCAATCATAAGGCCTTTTCCGCGCACGTCGCCGATTATGCTTACTTTTTCTTTTAGTGCGTTCATCCGCGACATTATAAGGTTTCCCTTGCGGATGACTTCTGAAAGAAATTCCGGTTTTGAAACTCTGTTCAGCACAATTGTTCCGGCTTTCATCGCAAGCTGGTTTCCGCGGAAAGTTCCTGTGTGGGCGCCTGGTCCCCAGACATCAAGTTTTTTATTGTAGATTACAATGGAAAGTGGCTGGGAGCCGCCAATCGCTTTTGAAACAAGAATAACATCCGGAACAATGTCTGCATATTCAAAGGCAAAGAGTTTTCCGCTTCTGCCCATTCCGCATTGAATTTCGTCTACAATCATCGGAATCTCAAGCTCTTTTGTAACGCGTCGTACAGTCTGAAGGAATTTTGCCGGTGCCGGGTTTACTCCGCCTTCGCCCTGGATTGCCTCAAGGATAACTGCCGCCGGCTTTGTGATTCCGCTTTCCGGGTCTTTTAGGGTTGTTTCAAAATAATTGCAGGCCGCGTCAATTGCCGCCTCGCCTTTAAGCCCGAAATGATTTCTGTATGTATCTGGATAAGGAAAATGCTGAACTCCAGGCATTAGGCCGTTGACTTTGTTTTTTGCGCCAAGATTTCCTGTGCAGGAAAGCGCTCCGTGACCCATTCCGTGAAAACCGCCCTGAAAAGCGACTATGTTTGTGCGTCCGGTTGCGGTTTTGCAAAGTTTTAGCGCGGCGTCTGTCGCGTCAGTTCCGCTTGGTGAACAGAACTGAATTTTGCAGTTTTCAGCAAGTTCTTTTGGAAGATTAGAAATTACTGTCTGAATAAATTCATCTTTTACCGGGGTTGTTAAATCAAGCGTATGAAGCGGAAAATCGCTTTTTAGCATTTCAATCATTGCCTGATTAATTTCATCATCATTGTGACCAAGTGCAAGAGTTCCTGCTCCGCACAAAAAATCCAGATATTTGTTTCCCTCAATGTCCTCAACCCAAGATCCTTTGGCTTTTGCCAGTGCAAATGGAAATTTGCGCGGATAACTTCGGGCATTAGATTCTGTGGAATCCTGTCTGGTAATGTAATACTGATTGGTGTCTTTTTCTGACATCGACGTTCTCCATTACTTAGGATTATGTTTCCCGGCCGCTGACAACGGCAGTGTTTTGTGTCGGGAATGAATAGCATAACCGAAAAACAAGATAATGTCATTGGTTTTTGGAAATTCCTTGTATTTTGACATATTGACTAAAAATGTCGAAATAATTTATCCTTGAAAGATAATATATTTGCGATATAATTTTTTTAGTCTGTTTTTTTATAGGAGAAAAGATGAATCAACGTCGGGTTGTGGTTACAGGATTGGGTGCTGTAAGTCCCGTTGGAAATAGTGTAAAAGAAAGCTGGGAATCTATAAAAGCCGGAAAAAGTGGTGTTGATAAAATTACACTTTTTGATGCGGCGGATTATCCTGTTCAGATAGATGCGGAAGTAAAGAATTTTAATATAGAGCAGTACGGGCTTGAAAAAAAGATTCTTAGAAAAATAAACCGACAGACAAGATTTTTGCTTGGCGCGAGCATAGAGGCGGTGAATGATGCCGGTTACACAAAAGAAACAATCGGAAACGAAAATGTAGGAATTGTTAACGGTGTCGGAATCGGGCTTAACGAGGCTGTTGAATCTGGCTATAAAAAGTACGATGACCCTAATGCCGGTGTTAATCGCTTGCCGCCTTTAACGGCGCCTTTGGCGTTGAACAATGAGGCTGCCGCAAATGTCAGTATGTATTTTAATATTCAGGGGCCGGCATGGACTTTGTCTACGGCCTGCTCTTCCGGAACTGATTCGATTGGGCTTGCGCTTGATATGATTCGTGTTGGCCGCCTTGATGTGGCTCTTGCCTGCGGTTCCGACGCGAATATTACAGGATTTAATGTTGGCTGCTATCAGGTTCTGCAGGCACTTACCCAGAATTTTAATGATAATCCGAAAGTTGCCAGCCGGCCGTTTGACAAAAACCGTTCAGGATTTGTAATGGGCGAGGGTGCGGCGGTTCTGGTTCTTGAAGAGCTTGAGCACGCAAAAGCCCGCGGCGCAAAAATCTATGCTGAGGTTGCAGGTTTTGGCGCCACAAGCGATGCTTATCATATTACCGCGCCGCGTGAGGATGGCTCAGGCGGTGCAAAGGCGATGCGGATTGCGCTGAGGGATGCGGGATTAACGCCTGAGCAGATTCAATATTACAACGCTCATGGAACTTCTACAAGCGCGAATGATTCTGCGGAAACAAAAATGCTGAAAAACGTGTTTGGCGATTATGCGTATAAACTGCACATTTCTTCTACAAAATCAGAGACAGGCCACATGATTGGCGCGGCCGGAGCAATGGAGGCTATTGTCTGCGTAAAGGCGATTGAGGAAGGTTTTGTTCCACCTACAGCAAATCTTGAAGAGCCGGATTTGGAGCATGGTTGTGACCTTGATTATACTCCTAAGACAGGCGTTAAATGCGACATTGAAGTTGCCGCGAGCTGTTCTTTGGGTTTTGGCGGACACAACGGTTGTATAATATTGAAGAAATATAAGTAGACAAAAATCTTTGCGGGGCGTTACGGGGTGTCCCCGTTAGAGGGGGTAGGCGGCAACGAAGTGCCGCCGAGGGGCAGACGCCCCCATGGAAAGAAAAGAATTTATATAAAAGGAAGTTTAAGGAGTTATTATGCCAGTTATTAAACCTATGGTAAGAAGCAGTATGTGTATCAATTCGCATCCTGTTGGTTGTGCTAAAGACACTGAACGTCAGATTGCATATGTAAAGGCTCAGAAGGCTAAGCGTGGAACAAAAAGTGTAAGGGAAGGCGGAAAAGGGCCGGAGCTTGTGCTGGTTCTTGGATGTTCTACAGGTTATGGACTTGCGAGCCGGATTGCTGCCGCTTTTGAATATGGCGCGGACACAATTGGCGTTTCTTTTGAAAAGGCCGCTACGGACAAAAAAGGCGGAACTCCTGGATGGTATAATAATGCCGCGTTTGACCGTGCCGCGGAAAAAGATGGACTTTTTGCGAAAACTTTCAGCGCGGACGCTTATTCAAATGAAACACGCGCGATGATTATTGATGAAATTAAAAAGACTGGAAAAAAGGTTGATTTGATTGTCTATTCTCTTGCTTCTCCGGTTCGTTCTGACCCTGAAAAAATTGATCCGGCAACAGGTCAGCACGTTCTCTATAAATCTGTTATCAAGCCGATTGGAAAAACTTATGCAGGTCAGGCAATTGATATTATGTCTGAAACTTTAAAGGATGCTGCAGCTGAGCCTGCTACAGAAGAAGAGATTGCAAATACTGTAAAGGTTATGGGCGGCGAAGACTGGCAGCTCTGGATTGATGCCTTGCAGAATGCCGGTGTTTTGAACAATGGATGCCGCACGGTTGCGTATTCTTATATCGGGCCAAAATTGAGCCACGCGATTTACCGCGATGGAACAATAGGACAGGCTAAAAAAGACCTGGAGGCTACTGCCCGCCGTTTGAACGACCAGCTTAAGGGTTCTGTTGGCGGAGCGGCTTATGTTTCTGTAAACAAGGGGCTTGTGACTCGTTCTTCTGCGGTTATCCCGATTATTTCGCTTTATCTTTCTGTTCTGTTCAAGGTTATGAAGGCAAAGGGTACGCACGAAGGTTGTATTGAGCAGATGGAGCGTTTGTTTGCGGAGCGGCTTTTTACTGGTGCAGATGGCGCGGCTGGAGAAGTTCCGGTTGACTCGGAGAATAGAATCCGCGTTGATGACTGGGAGATGGCTGATGATGTTCAGGCGGAAGTCGCAAAGCTTATGGACGGCGTAACTCAGGAAAATCTTGCGGAACGCTGTGATCTTGAGGGCTACAAGCATGATTTCTTGAATATCAACGGTTTTGATGTTGAAGGCGTTGATTACGACAAGGAAATTACAGATATGTCCGCATTGGACTAAAATTCTGTCTGATTAAAAAAAATTGAAAAATTGAAAAATTGTGAAAAGGCGGGGTTCTGAAATGCTTCTGAAATAGTTTGAAGTGTTTTGGGCTCTCGCTTTTTTTTTTGTTTTTCTAGTGGCGGTTGCAGTTTCCGCAGCCATTGACGATTACGTGCGGAGTTCCGCTTTTTGTCTTGTTGAACCGCCTTGCTAAAAGATACTGGTTCTGTCCGACGTTTTTATGGCATACGGGGCAAGTTCTTTTTATTCCTGATTCACAGCGCGGAAAGCAGTGCGGGCAGCCGTAGATGTAGCAAATCTGGTCGTTCAACTGGCCGTTTGTGACAAATACTTTTGAAACAAGATTTTCTCCCGGAATAAGGGGTGTTCCGCAGACCGGGCAATTTACCAGACTGCCGGTCCGTCTGGCGCTATTTTTACGTTTTCCGCTGTTTTTTCTTTTGTTGAAATAAAGATTCCTAAAATACATTAAAGCCGCAACTATGATAATTGCGGCAATTCCCATCAGTAAGAAATCCATTATTTTTTTTGCAGGATTATCAGGTTGCTCTGCGGAAGCTCTTCTATCCAATGGCAAAAAGTGTGCCATTCATCAAGACGGTGATTTTTGCGGGTCTCGTAAATTCCCTGCAGAACCTGGTAGTTAAGCTGAACGGTCGCTTTTTGGTTCAGGGATGCTGGTAAAAGCTGAATCATCTGCCACCAGTCGTCCTTGTTTTTTGTTTCGTTAAAACGGTCGCGCGCGGAATTTATTGTGGAAATCAAAGCGTCTAAAGTTTTTAAGGATTCTTCGTTAAGGTGCTCGCAGGAAAAATCCTCGCGGACAAATTCTTTTGCCTGGACTTTGTGCATTGTGGAGCAGCTGTTTCTTACAGTTCCGACTTTGTAGGTGTCCATTTCTGCCCACCAGTATCTAGGCGCGGTTATGTCAAACTGGACGGTTATATATCTAAGAAATTTTGCATGGCTTGGGCCTGAGCGGCTGAGTCTGTCCATCAGGTCAATGTCGGCGTCGCCTACAATGTATTTTCCTGTTGAACTGTCGTAGTGACTGTCGCTTTTATCCCAGCTGTTAAAAGAATTCCTCATGCCACGGATAGCGGCTTCCCATCCGAAAATTTCTGTCTTTTCAATTTTAATCATTTTTTATTCCAATAATTTTTTTTTTAAGAATTTGTCAGGTCGCCGGAAATATCATCCATTACTTGAACCGGTTCTTGAACCAGAGGTTTGTTTTTTATATAAAAGAAAACAAGCGCGGCACCGGCAAGGAAAAGAACGATTCCTGCGATTCGCACAAGAGCCGTTCCTATGTGGACTGGAATGAAAAGCATGACTAATGCCAGAATGATAGAGATGACTGCCTCTGTTATAAACTGGCGGCGGTCAACGTTTGTGTTCTGTAGTTTTCCGCAGGAAAACAAAAGAAGCACGGAGCCGGCCAAAAGATAAATGGCAAGGACGTAAAGCATGACAGTCCAAATCATCTCTGCAAAATGCAAAGGCAGGAAAAACGCCAAAAGTCCGACTACAATGCTAAGCATTCCCCGGATAATCACGGAATACTGAAAAGCCGCATCGGGAAAAAGTTTTCGGGTGTAAATCAACTGGTAAATACCATTTGCAACAGCTTCGATTCCAAGAATTATTACAACAGCTTTTATACATCCAGCCGGAGTAATGGTCATGATTAAGCCAAGAACGGCAAGAATAATTCCAAGCAGCAGACTATTTTTTTTCATAGCTCCTCCACATTTTTCTATAATATAACATAAATTTTGGAAAAATGTATATTGATAGAAAATTTATTTTAGCCCGAATGTCGAGTTTCTTTCAGAAGAAATAAATTGAATCGGCGGGAAGAAAAAGTAAGCGTCAACCGAGCCATTCGGTGCGATGGCAAGCAAT
>CAVGBY010000018.1:0-17138 GCA_963627355.1 uncultured Prevotella sp.
ACAGAATCAGCTGCAGTAAAAACTTCCAATATAATAGAAGAAAATAAAAAAACTGAAGAAAAAAGTTCCGCGTGGGATATTCCGGATTTTCCCCGGGCAAAAAACAATGCAAAACTTGTGTTCATTTTTGATGACGGCGGACACAATATGCAGCAGCTTGAAAAATGTGTGACGCTTCCATTTCCGGTTACGGTTGCTGTTCTTCCGCGGCTTAGCCATTCTGCGCAGGCTGCGGAGCGTGTAAGAAAGTCCGGAAACGAGGTTATTCTTCACCAGCCGATGCAGTCCGTGAACCTGAACGTAAATCCAGGCGAGGGGGCAATCACTCCTGATATGGATGAGGAGAAAATCCGTTCAACGGTTCTTGCGAATATATATGAAATCTGGCCGGTTACTGGAATCAACAACCACGAAGGCTCGCTTATAACAGCGGATGCGGAAAAAATTGCCACGGTAATGCAGATTTGCTCGCAGCAGGAAATTTATTTTCTGGACAGCCGCACAAATTCAGAGTCTAAAGTGCGTTATGTTTCAAGCGTTATGGGCTATCCTTATTACGAGCGGAATATTTTTTTGGATAACACAAAAAACCGGAAGGATATTCTTTCTGAAATTGAAAAAGGTGTTGAGTTTGCAAACAGGAACGGTGTCGCTATAATGATAGGACACGTATGGTCGGCGGAGATTCTTCCGGAAATTCTTAGGGAAGTTTACCCGGTTCTTAGCGCAAAAGGTTATAGTTTTTCTACTGTTTCCAACAGCGGCGCTTTAAAACGCGGATAATGTAAATATATAGAAGGTTGATATGAAAGTTTTGGGAATTGAGTCTAGCTGCGATGAGACTGCGGCGGCGGTTGTCGAGGACGGACACAAAATCATAAGCAATGTTGTTGCGACGCAAATTCCTTTCCATCAGATATATAAAGGAGTAGTGCCGGAAATTGCAAGCCGTAAGCACGCTGAATGGATTCTTCCTGTTGTAAGGCAGGCTCTTGAGCAGGCGGATATGACTCTGGAAGATATAGATGCGGTTGCGGCCACAAATCGACCGGGTCTTATGGGCTCGCTTCTGGTTGGTCTTACATTCGGAAAAACTCTTGCCTGGGCTGCAAACAAGCCGTTTATCGCGGTAAACCATATGCTTGGCCATATGTATGCCGCCCATCTTCAGAATGAAATTTCTTATCCGTATCTTGGACTTCTTGTTTCAGGGGGACATTCAATCATTGCAAAAGTTAATGGCTTTGACGATCTGGAGGTTCTTGGAACGACTGTGGACGATTCTGTGGGCGAGGCTTTTGACAAAGTCGCAAAATTTTACGGTCTTGGTTATCCGGGCGGAGTAATTGTTGATAATCTTGCAAAAAATGGAGATCCAAAGGCGGCCTCGTTTCCTGTTCCAAAACTAGACGGCGAGGAGCACCGCTATGATATGTCGTTCAGCGGCTTAAAGACTGCGGTGATTCATCAGTGCGATATGTTCTGGAACAAGGGATATGAACATTCAAAGGAAAATATGTGCGCGGCTTTTCAGGAAACAGCATGCAAAACTCTTATAAGCAGACTTTTTAAGGCTGTGGAGGATACTGGGCTTAAAACAGTTGTCGCAGGTGGTGGCGTTGCCGCGAATTCAAGGCTACGCTCTCTTTTGGCGGAACGAAAAGACCTGAACTGCATTTTTCCACCGTTAAAACTTTGCGGTGATAATGGCGCGATGATTGCCGGGGTTGCCTACCACTTCCTAAAACGCGGCGACCGCTCCGGGTGGGATACAACTGCCTGCGCAAGAATTCCGCAGTTCAAGCGCGGACTAAAGAATTTTCAGTAAGGAAACGTTTTTAATATGAAATTACAGAATCTTAATTACGGAATCGTCGGACTTGGAATTATGGGCGGTTCTTTTGCAAAATCAATCCGCGAAAATATTTTGTGTATGGCGGAATCAACTGGAAAAATCTTTGCCTGCAACAGAAGCCAGGCCTGTATTCAGCAGGCGCTTTCAGAAGGTGTTATAGACGAAGGTTTTTCAACAGAAAATGTTTCCGATATGGTAAAAAAATGCGATGTGATTTTTATCTGTCTTTATCCGCACGCGACGCTTGATTTTCTTGCTCAGCACAAGGAAGATTTTAAAAGCGGCTCGATTGTTACAGATATTTCCGGAGTAAAGGGAATCTTTGAAAAATCTTTGCCGGAAATTCTTCGTGATGATGTTGATTTTATAATCGGTCACCCTATGGCGGGCGGCGAAAAGGAAGGATATGTAAATTCAAAGGCGGAATTTTTTGTGGACCATAATTATATTCTGATTCCTCAAAGTTACAATAAGCCGGAAAACCTTGAGACAATGCGCGCCTTGATTACAGCCATGGGATTTTCCAGAATCACAGAGACAACGTGCGAGATTCACGACTATAAAATCGGTTTTACAAGCCAGCTTTGCCACATAATTGCAAGCGCGCTGGTTGAATCTGCCGAAGATCCGGAGATAACTGCGTTTGGCGGCGGAAGTTTTGAAGATCTGACCCGGATTGCGATGATAAACGCACCTCTTTGGACGGAGCTTTTTATCTCTAACAAGGAAAAACTTGTTCATCATATAGAAAACTTTGAAAAGAAAATGGATGAGCTGAAATCCGCAATAAAAAACGAGGACGCTGAAAAGCTGAATGAGATTCTTTCCGATACGCGCGAAAAACGGCTTAGGATGGGTTCAATCAGAACTGTAAAAAAATAAACACAAGATTTTGCGGAATTGTTGAAAAACAAGATAATCCGTACTAGAATAAAGATTATGACTATTGAAGCGCTTGATAAGGCAATTAGACGGGTTCCTGATTTTCCAAAACCGGGAATTCTTTTTTACGATATAACAGGCATTTTTACTCAGCCGGATGTATTTAAATTCTGCATTGACAGAATGGTTGAGATTTACAAAGATAAAAAAATTGATGCTGTTGCTGGTATTGAATCACGCGGATTTCTTTTTTCCGCTCCTTTTGCGGAACGAATGGGAATTCCGCTTGTTGTAATCAGAAAGAAAGGAAAACTTCCGGGAAAAACCTATTCATGTGAATATGCGCTTGAGTACGGAACTGCCGTTATAGAGGCGCACAAGGCCGACATTCAGGCTGGAAAAAATTATCTTGTTGTTGATGACCTGATTGCGACCGGCGGAACTTTGACCGCCTCAAAGAATATTATTGAGCAGGGTGGTGGAACTGTAAACGACTTCTTTGGTGTTGTCGGTCTGCCGGAACTTGAATTTGAACAGAAACTTGCCCCGGCCAGGGTTACAACTTTAATTAACTTCAGTGGAAAATAAGGAAGAATTATGTCTGAATTAACAAAAAACTATAAACCTATTCTTGGTGTAAAAGAAACTGAGCACGCTATTGTAAGCATAAAGGATTTTTTTCAGATTTCGCTTTCAACAGAATTGAATCTTACTCGGGTGACCGCTCCGCTTTTTGTTCCTGCCGGAACTGGTATAAATGATGACCTTAACGGCGTTGAAAAACCTGTTTCTTTTGCCGCAAAAGGAATTGGCGGACAGAAAATGGAGATTGTCCAGTCGCTTGCAAAATGGAAAAGACTTAAAGTTACAGAACTTGGGCTAAAACCGGGGTTCGGAATTTATACAGATATGAATGCGATTCGCCCGGATGAAGAGCTGGACGCGGTTCATTCTTTGTATGTTGACCAGTGGGACTGGTGTATGTGCATTGACGAAAAAGACCGCACAATTTTTTATCTTCAGGATATTGTAAAGAAGATTTACAGCACAATAAAGAGAACAGAATTTTTCTTGTTCGACAGGTATTCGCAGCTCGTGCCTGTTTTGCCGGAAAAAATAACTTTTGTCTATTCTGATGACCTTTTGCGCGAATACCCGAAACTTACTCCAAAAGAACGTGAGAATGCTGTTGCAAAAAAATATGGCGCAGTTTTTATAGCCGGAATCGGTGGAAAATTGCCGGACGGTTCTATTCATGACGGCCGCGCGCCGGATTATGATGACTGGATTAGTGATGCCGGTGACGGTCATGTCGGTTTGAACGGCGATATTATTGTATGGAATGAAACTCTTGGCCGCGCGTTCGAGCTTTCTTCAATGGGAATCCGCGTTAGTCCTGAAAGTTTAAAGAGGCAGCTTGCCGAACGTGGCTGCGAGGAGCGCGCGAAACTTCCGTTCCAGAAAAAACTTTTGAACGGCGAGCTTGCGTTTACTCTTGGCGGCGGAATCGGTCAGTCTAGGCTTTGTATGTTCCTTCTGCGAAAAGCTCATATCTGCGAAGTTCAGGTAAGCGAATGGTCCGCTTCTGAGCTGGAGGCTTGCGCAAAAGCTGGAATTCCTGTTCTTTAAGGAAATTCTTTGTCAGGAGCCGATTTGGAAACTGTATTTAATTTAAAATCCGGTGAAATAGAGCAAAAACTTTCTGAATGTGTAAAGAAAGGGATGACGGAATTTAATCTTTATGATTCTGCGTATGCGAACGACAAAAATAAGTTGATGGGATTTTTGAGATACGTTGAGCAGAATGTTCCGGGGCTTTTTGTTTCTGTTGTTGTGAATCCAGAGATTCTTGACATGGAGATTTGCCGACAGTGCATGAAAATAAATTGTTCGCTGGAGATTCCGTTCCGTGTACAGAAAAACGGTCTTTTTGACAAAAAATTTTTTGCCCGTCGGGCGGCAATGCTTAATAATTCAGAGCTTGTTTTTGGTGTGCGGCTTTTTTATGCTGAAAACGACAGGGATTCTTTAAAGGCGTTCAGGGAACGGCTTGATTTTTCGGTTGAACAGTTTCCGAACCACATTTCTTTTCCGCAGACAGAAGATTCCGAAATGGCGCAGACAGCGCGAGTGCGGCAGACTTTTAGCGCGGAAGAGATAAGGACCGCGCGGAATATTGCCTTTGCGTGCCGTACATTTTATTCTGCCGGACGGGCAGTTCCCTGGTTCAACAGCATTTTGAGCGCCCTGCGTATTTCTCCATCTGCGTTTTTCAGTGATTTTGCCGAATGGCAGCGATGCGGCAACTGTGACTATAAGTCTGGTTTTGTGCCGGAGGATGTAAGCCACCATGAAATTGAAAAGATGCAGCTGCTTTTTCTTGAGCAGAAGTTTGAGGAAAAGAAAAAGACAAATATGTTTACGGCCTGCAGCGATATTGTCTGCATGAACGGAGCGTTAAGCCGGCTTGTTTCCGATGGAACAGAAAGTGTCCTTGAAACGGATTATGACCCGGAGGAGATTTTTGGTCCGGAGGCGATGGACTTGAACGCTTTTGTAAACGACCTTTGCATGGAGCATTGCACTGTAAAGATTTTTTTGAACGAAGACGGCGAGCCGGATTTTAAGGTTCTTTAAAGGTTTTTTACGATGATTTTGAATTTTTCAACCTTGAAAAAAGAGCGTCTTGACGAATTTTTGCGCAAAAACCTTCCTGCGGCAATAAATGAGGAGAATGTCAGCAACTCAAAAATAAGGCGGCTTGTGGTCGTGGGCGCAGTCTGCGTGAATGGAATGCAGGTCAGGCGGCCGGCGTTTGAGCTGCGCGGAAATTCAAATATCACAGTTAATTACGAGAAAGATAAATTCCTTTTTGAAAAACAGCCGGACGACGTAAAATTTGAGCTTTCTGAAAAAGATGTCCTTTTTGAGGATGAATTTTTAATCTGCGTGAACAAGCCAGCGCTTTTTCCTACGGAAGAAACAATTGTAGGCGGAGAAAAGCGCGGTAATCTGCACGACGAGGTTGTCCGCTATTTATGGAAGAAAAATCCCGGTTTAAGAAATCCGCCGTATGTCGGGATTATGCACCGCCTTGACCGCGAAACCAGCGGAATCATTCTTTTTACAAAGCAGCGTTCGGTTAATAAAGAGATTCAGAGAATGTTTGCGGAGCATGATTTTACAAAGATTTACGTTGCCCTTTGCTGCGGCAGCTCTGAAAAAATAAGACCGGGAAAAGAATTTTCTGTTGAAATGTTCATGAATCGTGTCAGCCCAAAAAGTCAGGCGGCAAAATGGGGCTCTGTTCCTGAAAAACTTGGCGGACTTTATTCAAGGACAGATTTTCTTGTTCTGGAAGAAATTCCACGCGGCGGAAAAAAATGTTTCTTGGTTCAGGCTAATCTTTTTACCGGCCGGACGCACCAGATTCGTGCGCATTTGAGTTCTGTAGGGCTACCGATTCTAGGCGATGTCCTTTACGGAGGAATTCCTGCGGACCGGGTTATGCTCCATTCTTTCAGGCTGGAATTTAAGCATCCGGTGACTGGAATGACGGTTTGCATTGAGTCTGAGCCGGATTTTTTATTGGATTAATTTTATTTTTTTTGTTGACGAAATATTTTCTTTATGAGTATTTTAGTATAAACAAGGTAGAAAAGGATTGGAAATGGCACAGGAAGAAGAGAAAAAAACTGAAGACCAGAATGAAAATGTAGAAAAAACTTCTGAATCTTCGGATGCTTCTGATAAAAAGGAAGAAAAAACTGATGCAAAGCCTGAGGAAGGCAAAACTGAAGAAAAAGAGATTTCTCCGGAAGAAAAAATTGCGGCGCTTGAAAAACAGATTGAAGATTTAAAAAATCAGGCGCTTTACAAGGCCGCAGAAAATGACAACTGGCGCAAACGCATGATGCAGCAGAAAGATGAGGCTGTGGCTTACGCAAACGCTTCTCTTTTGGGGGATTTGCTTGACAGTCTTGATAATTTTGACAGAACGCTTGACGCTGCCAAGGACGCGAAAGATGCAAAATCGATTGCGGACGGAATCAAGATGGTTAATAAGAGTCTTGTAAATATGCTTGAGTCTAAATATGGACTTAAGAGTTTTGGAAAGGAAGGTGATGAATTTAATCCTGATGAACACGAGGCTATTGGCCGCGTGGAGGATGAGGCTGCAAAAAGTGAGACTTTAAAGCAGGTTTATCTTAAGGGATATAAATTGAACGATAAGATTATCCGCCATGCAAAAGTTATGGTGAATATCCCTAAGAACAAATAGGGTTTTAGGGCGTAGCCCTAGGCGAAAGGGTAGGGCGCAACGAAGTGCGAACGTAGGGGAATACTTTCCCCTTCAAATTAGTAATTAGTAAAGGAGCAATATATGTCTAAGATTATTGGTATCGACTTGGGAACAACAAACTCTTGTGTTTCTGTAATGGAAAACGGTGAGCCTGTTGTAATCCAGAATTCAGAAGGTGGTCGTACAACTCCATCTATCGTAGGTTTTACTGCAAAAGGAGACCGTGTTGTTGGTCAGCCGGCTAAAAACCAGATGGTTACAAATCCAAAAAACACAGTTTATTCAGCAAAACGTCTTATTGGTCATAAATTTGGCGAACTTCAGGGCGAGGCTACAAAACTTCCTTATAAGGTTGTAGACAATGGTGCTGATGTACGTGTGGAAATTGAGCAGAATGGCGAAAAGAAGTTGTATTCTCCACAGGAAATTTCTGCTTTTGTTCTTCAGAAGATGAAGAAGACTGCGGAAGATTATCTTGGTGAAGCTGTTACAGAGGCTGTAATCACTGTTCCGGCTTATTTTAATGATGCTCAGCGTCAGGCTACAAAGGATGCAGGTAAGATTGCAGGTCTTGATGTAAAGAGAATCATCAACGAGCCTACTGCAGCCGCTTTGGCTTTTGGTTTTAAGCAGGATCAGAACAAGGAAAAGACAATCGCTGTCTATGACCTTGGTGGCGGTACTTTTGATATTTCTATTCTTGAGCTTGCGGACGGCGTTTTTGAGGTAAAATCAACAAACGGTGATACTCAGCTTGGTGGTGATGACTGGGACCGCGCAATCATCAACTGGTTGCTTAAAGAGTTCAAGAATGACACAGGAATCGACCTGAGCGGCGATCCTATGGCTATGCAGAGACTTAAGGAGGCGGCTGAAAACGCAAAGATTCAGCTTTCTAGCCAGACTTCTACAGATATAAATCTTCCGTTTATTACTGCCGACGCTACAGGTCCAAAGCACCTGCAGAAGACTTTGACACGCGCGCAGTTTGAGCAGATGACAGAAGATTTGTTTGAGCGCACAAAAGAACCTTGCCGCAAGGCTTTGTCTGATGCTGGAATTACTGCGGACAAGATTGATGAAATCCTGCTTGTCGGTGGTTCTTCACGAATGCCAAAAGTTCAGGAAGTTGTAAAGCAGATTTTTGGAAAGGAAGGCTCAAAGGCTGTAAACCCGGATGAGGCGGTTGCTATTGGTGCCGCAATTCAGGGCGGTGTATTGAAAGGTGATGTAAAAGATGTTCTTTTGCTTGATGTAACTCCGCTTTCTCTTGGTATTGAGACAATGGGTGGCGTTATGACAAAGCTTATCCCAAGAAATACAACAATTCCTACAAAGAAGAGCCAGGTTTTCTCTACTGCCGCGGATGGTCAGACTGCTGTATCAATCCACGTGCTTCAGGGTGAACGCGAAATGGCTAGCCAGAACCGTACACTTGGAAACTTTGACCTGGTAGGTATTCCGGCCGCTCCACGTGGTGTTCCGCAGATTGAAGTAACATTCGACATTGATGCGAACGGTATCGTCCATGTTTCTGCAAAAGACTTGGGAACAGGAAAGGAACAGCATATTCAGATTACTTCTTCTTCAGGTTTGAGCGAAGATGAAATCAACAGAATGGTTAAGGATGCCGAGGCAAACGCCGCGGCTGACAAAGAGAAGCGTGAGGCAGTAGACGCTAAGAACGAGGCTGATTCACTTGTATACCAGACTGAAAAAACTTTGAAGGAAGTTGGCGACAAGATTGGAGCCGCTGAAAAGCAGAAGATTGAAGATGCCTGCGCCGCTTTGAAAAAGGCGATTGAGGGCGGAGATACTGCTGACATCAAGGCTAAGTCTGAGGAACTGAAGCAGGCTTCCTACAAGATGGCAGAAGAAATGTACAAACAGCAGGGTGCGGCTGGCGCTCAGCCGGGCGCAGATGCTGGAAACGCCGGTGAAGACGCAAATGCTAATGCCGGAAATGATTCAAAATTCAACAAAGGCAAGGCTGACGATGTTGATTTTGAAGTTCACGATGATAAATAGCCTTGACCAACAGGCCGCATAAAGTTCTTCTGGGCTTTATAGTAAAATTGCAACTGCCAAGGCGGTTGCAATTTTTATTTATACAGTGTTATATTTTACAAAAGGAAATACGAAATGGCAAAACGTGATTATTACGAGGTTCTGGGACTCCAGAAGGGTGCGACAGAAGACGATATTAAAAAAGCTTATAGAAAACTTGCTATAAAATATCATCCGGACAGAAATCCTGGCGATAAAGAGGCGGAGGAAAAATTCCGCGAGGCAACAGAAGCTTATGAAGTTCTTTCTGATGAAAAAAAGCGTCCTTTGTATGATCAGTATGGTTTTGCCGGTGTTGATGGAATGGATCAGGGAGCCGGCGGCGCGCAGTATTCCCATGCGTTCCACGATTTTAGCGACCTTTTTGGTGGAATGGGCGGCGGTTTTGGAGATATTTTCGACAATATTTTTGGAGGCTCGGCCCGTTCTTCTTCTCGCAGAAGAGGCGGTCCTTCTGAAGGCGCGAGTTTGCGCTACGACCTTAATATTTCCTTTAAGGATGCTGTTTTCGGCACAAAGAGCGAGATTCACTTTAAACATAACGAAACCTGTGATTCATGTCATGGTTCAGGATGCGCGGACGGAGCGACTAGAAAAACCTGTCCGACTTGTAACGGAATGGGGCAGGTAAGGCGGAGTGCGGGATTTTTCTCTGTTCAGCAGACTTGTCCGGACTGTAACGGCGCCGGAACAAAGATTGACAAGCCTTGCCGTGAATGTGGCGGCCGTGGTGTTGTTGAAAAAGCTAAAAAGATTTCCTTTGCGATTCCGGCTGGCGTTGATGACGGAAAACGAATTACAATTCCAAAGATGGGCGATGCCGGGGCAAACGGCGGACCTTCCGGAGATTTGGTTGTGATTCTTCATGTTGACAGCCATCCGTTCTTTGAGCGCAGCGCGCAGGATCTTTATTGCGCGGTTCCTGTTTCTTTTACGCAGGCTACACTTGGGGCAGGAATTTCTATCACAGCCCTTGACGGAAAACAGATTGATTTAAAGATTCCGGCAGGAACTGGCTCTGGAAAACTTTTAAGAATCCGTGGAGAAGGCGTTCCGTACACAGGAACTTCCCGCCGCGGCGACTTGTATGTAAAGATAATCGTGCGGATTCCGCAGAGAATTTCCGGCGCGCAGAAAGATTTGCTTACAAAGTACATGGAGCTTGAAAAACCGGTTTCTAATCCGCAGATGATTTCGCTGAACGAGCTTGATAACTAAAAACTGCAATTTTTAGCGGTTACATAAAAGCAATACTTCTTTTTTTAGCCAAATTTGCCGATAGTGTGTTATAATAAAATGTATAAATTTTGACACACTCGAGGTAGATATGTACAAGACTAAAAGACGGGTCATATATTTTATAATTAATGCCGCAGTATTGCTTCTTTCAGTAATAGTTTCGATTTTGATTGTCTTAAAGGACGCTGATAGTCATTCGCGGTTGGTTTATCTGGGACTTCCTGCGGTTATATTTCTTTCTTTTCTTACTGCCGGTTCTTCAATTCGTCACCATGCGGATAAGTATCTTCGCGTAAAAAACCTTGAGTCTGGTTACACGGCGTATATAAATGAATTTATCGATGCGCTGCGTTTCTGCTATTCTTTTGATGATTTTTACAAGCAGATTTCAGAAATTCTTGAGCTTCAGGCTGACTGCGCGGTTCTTTTTATTGACCGTGAAAAAAATTACGTTCTTTACAACAGTCCTAACAGAATTTCTTCTTATTACACAACACGAGATGCCCTTGCAAATAATTTCCCTATTGGCTGGAAAGATGGATTTTATTATCTTGGAAAGAATTTTGGTGTAGTTTCTTCTTATCATCAGGCGCGCGGATTTTTTATCTGTTATCAGGGAAAGCAGTTCTTTGTATTCAACAGGTACACAATGCTTTTTGATACGGAAATCTATTCAAAGCTTACTGAAGAATTCTACCGCTTTATGGAACGAACAAAGATTATTTCAAATCTTTCGGAAATTTCTTCGCTTACAAAAGAGTGGGAGCAGCTTGCTGAAACTCAGGTTTCTTTCCTTCCTCACAAAATCCCGAATATTCCCCACCTTAAGATTGCGACTTATTACCGTCCGCTGGTAAACGTTTCCGGCGACTATTATTCAATTCTTCCGATTGACAGCTCAAAGACCTTGCTTATGCTAGGCGACGTTTCCGGTAAAGGTCTTCCTGCGGCTCTTATCATGGGTCTTGTAATGAACACGGTTAAGATTATTGAAAACAAGGAGGATTTGGTCGGACTTATCCAGGCGGTTGACAGCGCGATTAAGGGAATGCACCTTCAGGATAAATATACCGTTCTGTTCCTTGGAATTGTTGACACAGAGGAGATGAAAATCCGCTATGTAAATGCTTCAATGTCTGACCCGATTGTTCTTTCGCGCGCGCCGGATGGCTACAGAATCAAGGAGCTTACCTCTAGTGCCAGCGTTGTCGGAATTATTGATATGGATGATGTAAAAGTGAACGAGATGCGTCTGTTCCGCGGAGATACAATTCTTCTTGCGACTGACGGTGTTTCAGAGGTTATGGATGATAATGGCGTTGAGCTTGGCGATACAGAAGAATATATTCAGACGTTAAAATCAAGCGCTGCAAAACAGCCGCAGCAGTTTGTTGATGATATTGTTGATCTTATAATGCGTTACAACGGCGATAAAAGATTGCATGATGACGTTACTATGATGGTTGCAAAGGTAGGTTAATATGGTTTTGTTCACTGTAATAAATTTAGTTTTTACACTTTTTTTTATTTTTCAGACTGTTTACACAGAGCGTTCAGGAAATACTGACGAAAACGGAACAGATCCGATTATTCCTAACATTCTTTTGATGGCCGTGAATGCGGGGTTGTTCACATTCTTTGTCGCAATGGGCGGTTCAATCACTTCATCGCTTTTTACAATCCTGATGAAAATCTGCTTTTTGATTGAAGCGTGTCTTCTTGTGAATATTTCAAGTTGTCTTACTTATTACGCGTGGAAATACACAACCACATTGACTTCTATCGGTAAACTGGTTCTTTATATCTTTGCAGTATGGATTGTTTTCTTTAAGTTTGACCAGATTACCTTGGGCAGTGATTTTGGAATTTCTATCAGTTCGGATTATCTGTTTTCCGGGGATGCAAGAAAATTCTTTCCATGGACGTGGGTAACTATTTATAATCTGGTTTTCCGTTACTTGATTCCGGCCTTTATGGCTATTGTAATGCTCTGCAAGACAGAGGCGGTCGGCACAAAACTTGACAAGTTCAAAAGCTATATTTACGCCCTGGGTATTGTTGCTATGTGGGCGACGGCGTTGTTCCTTGAGTCGGTTATTCAGCGTTGCCCGGTTTATTCAATGCTTCATAACATAATTTTTATTCCGGTTCTGGTGATTATTCCGCTCGGCTCAAGGCTTCCTGCGGCGCCTTCCGGACGAGGAACTGTTTCTTTTATCGTAAAATCTGTCTTTATGTACATTTTGCCGGCAGCGGTGATGGGACTGCTTTTTATGGTTCTTTATCCTATGCGCGAGCGTTTCCCTGTCCTTTTTGTTGTCTGCGGATTTATCGTGGCCGGTTGTGTTCTTTATCTTGTTCAGGCAATAAATAAACTTATCTCCAAGTCAAAATTTGGTCATTCTGCTGATTACGCTGTGGCTTTTGAAAAGGATTTGGCTTCAATTGACTATAATGGCGAGATGGATGCGATTGCGGACAATATGTTCCAGATTTTTAAGAATAACGCGGAATCTTCCTCAATGACTGTTTATATCAACGGTGGAAACGATTCTTACGAGGTGGCTTATTCTTCCACAGGAAAGGCCCATAAACTTGAAAATAAGGGAAAACTTTTTGAAGAGCTTTTGAACTTGAGGCGAAATGTCGTTATTGCCTCGCAGGTTGATTCTTCGCACGATTTTTCTAATATACGAACTGAGCTTATGAAATTTTTTGCGGAAACGGAATCAGATGCCCTGTTTATTTTGAATGAAGGCCGCGACGTTCACGGATTGATTCTTCTTGGAATTAAGACCAGCAAGGACCATTACAAGGATTATGACTACACTGTATTTACAAAACTTTATTCATACTTCTTTGTATTTGGCTACTTTATGCGTAATATTTCCAACAAGGAGATTATTGGTACGGTAAACCGCGAGCTTCGTATGTCAAGCCAGATTATTACTTCTATTCAGGATAACATTGACAACGTTGAAAACCCGAAAATGGACGCGGGCTGTATAATGGTTCCTGCCCACAACATTGGTGGTGAATTTGTTGATATGATTCGTCTTACGGATTCGCGCCATATGTTTGTTGTCGGCGATTTAAGCGGAAAGGGTATTGCGGCTTCTATGAATATGGTCATCCTAAAGGCGATTATCCGCGCTTATCTTGCGGAAACCCACGACTTTAAGCAGCTTGTGGTTAAGGTTAACCGGTTTATCCGCGATAATCTTTCAAAAGGAACTGTTTTTGCCGGAATGTTCGCTATTATGAATTTCGACACTGACACGCTTTATTATATCAACTGCGGAATTCCAGCAATGCTTCTGTACACTGAATCTTACAACAACGTAATTGAAATTCAGGGTGAAGGTCATGTTCTTGGTTTCGTAAAAGATTTGTCTCCTTATGTTTCTGTAAAGCAAATCAAGTTGAATAAAAATGATATTGTTCTTGTCTGCACTGATGGTCTGATTGAGTCACATTCTCTTCGTGGTGAAAAATTCGGAAAGGACCGCATCCAAAGATATATGGTTGCAAACGCGATGTATCCGGCAAGCCGAATGGCTCAGTTTGAATATGATGAGCTGATGAAATTTATGTCCCACGAAATGGAAGATGATGTAAGTGTTCTTGTGATGAAATATCTTCAGTCTAATGCATCGGAAAAAGCGGAGGCTGAGGCAATCAAGAAAGATTTTGAAAAAGCAATGTCGGAAATGGATTCAAACGCTTCTGATGCGGAAAATAATGCTTAAGGAGAATTTATGGAATTACTTACAGTTACAGAAAAAGACGGTACGGACTATAAACTTTACGAGCTGAGCGGCGGATTTAACGCATACACGCTTGTCAATGTTGCCAACAAAATCTACAGTTCAATCCAAAAGACGAATGTTGTTCTTGATATGGCAAATGTTACGGAACTGGATGCCGCGGCAATCGGTGTGATTATGGCGGCCCACAATGATTCTGAGGAAACTGGAAAAAAATTGTATCTGCTTTCAATTTCCAATGAGGTTGACCGCCAGATTCTTGCTACAGGTTTTAAGGAAGAGTTCAATATAATTTCTTCTGTTACGGAAGTTGCATGATTTTTGCTTTATAAAAAAATATCCCCGACGTATTTGCCGGGGATATTTTTTTTTCGGATTGGATGCAGTTATTTTACAACGAAATTAACGAGCTTATCTTTTACGACAACGCATTTTACAATTGTTTTTCCTTCAAGGAATTTTTTTGCATCCTCGTTGTTTTCTGCCTCAGAACGCAGTTTTTCGTCTGAAAGTCCTGGTTCTGCCTTGAATTTTCCGCGGAGTTTTCCGTTTATCATCACAACAATTGTCTTTTCTTCATCTTTTGCAAAGTCTTCATTTACTGACGGCCACTGGACGTAGGCGATTGTTTCTGTGTTTCCAAGTTTCTGCCAGAGCTCCTCGCCAAGGTGCGGTGCGTATGGACTTAAGATTTTTACAAAATCCTGCCACATTGCCTTTGGAACTGAATCCAGTTTTGAGATTTCGTTTATAAAAATCATCATCTGGCTTATCGCTGTGTTGAAATTCAATGTCGCTGTGTCTTCTGTAACTTTTTTTACGGTCTGCGCAAAAGTCTTTCGTGCGGAAATAAGTTTTTCGTCTGTAAGTTTTCCTGTTATGTCAATTTCGGAAAGAGGCTTTTCGCTTATTGCCCAGACTTTTTCAAGGAAGCGGTGGATTCCCACAATTCCCTGTGTTGACCACGGTTTGCTCATTGTAAGAGGCCCCATGAACATTTCGTACATTCGTACAGAATCCGCGCCGTAATCGCGTACTTCGTCATCGGGATTTACAACGTTTTTGAGCGATTTTGACATTTTTGCGACTACCTGCTCAAGCTTCTCGCCGGTTTTCTTTTCGTAGTAGTTTCCGTCATCGCGTTTTTCTACTTCGTCAACAGGAACAAGCGTCTTGTCTTTTCTTTGATAAGCGAAAGATGTAATCATTCCCTGGTTTACAAGCCGCTGGAACGGTTCTTTTGTTGAGACAACTCCCAGATCATAAAGAACTTTGTGCCAGAATCTTGCGTACAAAAGGTGAAGAACTGCGTGTTCAGCGCCACCGATGTACAAATCTACCGGCATCCAGTATTTTTCAGCCTGCGGTGAGCAGAATTGTTTTTCGTTGTGCGGGTCAAGATAGCGAAGGTAATACCAGCATGAGCCGCCCCACTGAGGCATTGTGTTTGTCTCGCGTTTTGCGTCTTTTCCGCATTTAGGGCATTTGCAGTTTACCCATGAGTCAATCGCGGCAAGCGGGGATTCCCCTGTGCCTGTCGGCTGGTAAGATTTTACTTCCGGGAGCTTTAAAGGCAATTCTTCCTCTGGAACAGGAACAGTTCCGCAGCAAGGGCAGTGAATCAAAGGAATTGGTTCGCCCCAGTAGCGCTGACGGCTGAAAACCCAGTCGCGGAGTTTGTAGTTTATGGCTTTTTTGCCGATTTTCTTTTCTTCAAGGAATTCAAGCATCTTTGCGATTGCGTCCTTTTTGTTCAAGCCGTTTAAAAAGTCTGAATTAACGTGGACTCCGTCTTCTGTCCATGCCTGTTTTTGAACGTCAACCTCTGATTTTAAAACCTCGATAATTGGAAGGTTGAATTTTTTTGCAAAATCCCAGTCGCGTGTGTCGTGCGCGGGAACTGCCATAATCGCGCCGGTTCCATAAGAAATCAGGACGTAGTCGGCAATCCATATAGGAATAAGTTTTCCGTTTACCGGATTGATTGCGTAGCTTCCGCTGAAAACGCCGGTCTTGTCTTTGTTCAGGTCTGTTCGCTCAAGGTCAGATTTTTTTGCGGCCGCCTCGATATATGATTCAACGCTTTCCTTTTGTTCCGCGGTTGTGATTGAAGGAACGATTTTGTGCTCCGGGGAAACAACCATATATGTCGCGCCGAACAATGTGTCGCATCTTGTTGTGTAGACTGTAAGATTTTTATCGGTCGGTTTTCCGTCTTTGTCTGCGACTGTAAATGTTACTTCCGCGCCGGTGGATTTTCCGATCCAGTTGTGCTGCATAAGTTTTACGCTTTCCGGCCAGTTGAGTGTGTCCAGATCCTTGTCAAGGCGGTCCGCATAATCAGTTATTTTTAAAATCCACTGGCGGATTGTCTTGTGCGTTACCTGAGAATGGCAACGTTCGCAGCGGCCTTCTTTTACTTCCTCATTTGCAAGCCCTGTCTGGCAGGAAGGACACCAGTTGATTGGAGTCTGCGCCTCGTAGGCCAGCCCCTTTTTATAAAGCTGAAGGAAAATCCACTGGGTCCATTTGTAGTATTCCGGCTCGCAGGTTGAAACGCATCTGTCCCAGTCGTAGCTGAATCCAAGCGATTTTATCTGCTGTGTAAAATGCCTGATGTTTTCGTTTGTGGTGATTTTAGGGTGAGTTCCGGTCTTGATTGCATAATTTTCCGCAGGAAGTCCAAAAGCGTCGTATCCCATCGGGTGAAGGACATTGTAGCCGTTCATACGCAGGTAGCGGCAGTAAATATCTGTTGCAGTGTAGCCTTCCGGATGCCCAACGTGAAGTCCGGCCGCAGAAGGATACGGAAACATATCAAGAACGTACATTCTTTTTTCTTTTGGAAATTTTTCGTCTTCTGTTACTTTAAAAGTTTTGTGTTCATCCCAAAATTTCTGCCATTTTGGTTCAATCTCGCTAAAAGGATATTTTGACATTTTTTATGACCTCTCAATGGCGGCAAAACCGCGATTAATCTGCAAGTAAAATTTTTTCTATTATAATAAATTCTTCTGGTTGTTAC
>CAVGBY010000018.1:17175-27664 GCA_963627355.1 uncultured Prevotella sp.
TACAATGAAACGAAAAATCTATGGAAAGCGCTTTTCTTGTAACATTCCGGAATTCTATGTAAACTGACGTTGAAAATTTTGCGCGAGGATTTTTTTATGAAAGAGATTGCGGTTTTGGTTTCGGGCGGTGGAACGAACCTTCAGGCGTTGATTGATTTTGAGAAGGAGAATGCGGCCTGCCCTTATAAGATTGCGGTTGTAATCAGCGACCACAAGGATGCGTTTGCCTTGGAGCGGGCCGCAAAGGCTGGAATTCCTTTTAGAATCACTAGTCCTTATGCTGTTATGGGGGCGGAAAACGCAAAAAAGGCAACAAGAGAAGAAAAACGTATTGCCGTAAGCGACAAAGTTCTTGAAATATGCAATGAATTTGGTGTGAAAGGAATTGTCCAGGCTGGCTGGCTCACGGTTCTTTCCGGAAAAATCATTGAAAAATATGCGGACAAGATTATAAATCTGCACCCGGCGCTTTTGCCGAAATTTGGCGGAGTCGGAATGTGGGGGCATTATGTTCACGAGGCGGTTATTGCCGCCGGGGAAAAGGAAAGCGGATGCACAATCCATCTTGTTAACGGCGAATGTGACGGCGGAAAAATTCTTATTCAGAAAAAAGTTCCGGTTCTGCCGGGAGACACTCCGGATTCCCTTTATGCGCGTATTGCGCCGGAAGAGCACAAGGCGATTGTTGAAGGCACGTGCCTTTTAGTTGAAAAATATATTTAGCCGGGCGTTGAGGGCTGGCGTCTGAAGCCCGCACGGTGGGTAAGGCGCAACGAAGTGCGGCTGTAGGGCGGTTGACCGCCCTTCTGGCTTATGATATGGCGCCGGGAAAAGACCTTGGGCTTTTCCCGGGTAGTGAGCGGCGGAGACGCGAACGGTGTTGTCCGCCCTTTTCTATTTTTGTTTAAAGTTCTACAATGGCTGCATATTTACTTCTATAATTAGAGTATATTTTTAGAGGAAAAAAATGGTAATTTTAACACTTAACTGCGGATCTTCTTCTGCAAAATATCAGGTTTACGATTGGGATAACAAGGTTGTAATGGCAAATGGTGTTGTTGAGCGAATCGGCGACACTGGTTCATGCATTACTCACAAGGCGCACGGAAAAAAGATTGAATTTGAAAGTCCGTGTCCGACCCACAAAGAGGCGATTGAGCTTATTCTTAGGGAAATCACTGATAAGGAAGTTGGTGTTATTGAAGATATGGGCGTTATAGGCGCGGTTGGCCACAGAGTTCTGCACGGCGGCGACAAATTCACCAAGTCTGTTATTGTTACTCCGGAAGTTCTGGAAACTTTCCGTTCTGTTGTTGACCTGGGACCGCTGCATATGCCTGCGAATATTATGGGTATTGAGGCTGCCCAGAAAGTTCTGCCGGATGTTCCCCACGCTGCTGTTATGGATACCGCATGGCACCAGACAATGCCGGAAAGCTCGTTCATGTATGCTATTCCGCGCGAATGGTACACAAAATATGCCGCAAGAAAATATGGCTTCCACGGAACTTCTTTCCTGTACACTGCAAAACGTGCGGCCGCGCTTTTGGGAAAAGAGCCTAAGGACACAAATCTTATTATCTGCCACATTGGAAACGGCGCTTCATGCTGCGCTGTAAAAAATGGCGTGTGCTACGATACAACTATGGGGCTTACTCCGCTTGCTGGTCTTGTTATGGGAACCCGTTCCGGCGACCTTGATCCGGCTCTTCCGTTTTATATTATGAGAAAAACTGGAATGAGCATGGACGAGATGGACAAGGCTTTGAATAAAAAATCCGGACTTCTTGGAATTACAGGAAAATACACTGACCGCCGCGATGTTGAAAAAGGCGCGGAAGAGGGCGATGCGCTTTGCAAGCTCGGCCAGGAGATGGAAGGATACAGAATCAAGAAGACAATCGGCGCTTACGCCGCCGCGCTTGGAAAGGTTGATGCGATTGTGTTTACCGCTGGTGTCGGTGAACATTCGCCAAGAATTCGCGAGCTTGCCACAGAAAACCTTGAGATTTTGGGCGTAAAAATGGATTCAAGGAAAAATGCGCTTTCGAATACTTCTAACGCGGAAACTTTAATCAGTGCGGACGATTCAAAAGTAAAGATTTTTGTGATTCCGACTGACGAAGAGCTTGTTATGACAGAGGACGCTTATGCGCTTATGAAAGGAACTTACGATGTACACACGAACTTTAAGTATTCGTTCCAGTCAAAGGATTATGTGAACAAAGCCCGCGAGGAATCTCTTAAAAAAGAGCTGGAAAAACTTCCTGAGCTTAAAGAGATTCTTGCCCGCTAGTTTTTTTTAGTTATGGAGTTACTATGAAAAACGCTCTTGTTTTTTTGGCAGATGGTTTTGAGGAAATAGAAGCGCTTACGCCTGTTGACTATCTTAGAAGAAGCCATCAGGTGGAGGTTACAACAGTCGCTGTTCCAAGCCCTACGATGAACGATCCGTATATCGTTATTGGCTCACATAATATTCCGGTTATTGCGGATATGAATTTTGATGAATTCAAGGCGAATTTTACGGCGGATTCGGACTTGCCAGATTTAATCTTTTTTCCGGGCGGAATGACTGGCTCAGCGAATCTTGCCGCAAATGCGGAAATCACTGAGTACATAAAAAAATGCTCTGCCGCGGGAAAATTTGTTTCGGCAATCTGCGCCGCCCCGGCAGTTGTTCTTGCAAAATCCGGTGCTCTTAAGGGCAAAAAGTGGACTTGCTACCCTGAAATGGAAAAAAATGTCGGGCAGTATTGCGCAGGAGAGGCTTCTGTTTCTGATGTTCTGGAAGGCAGCGTCCACTGCGCGGACAGACCGTTTGTTACAGACGGAAACGTAATCACAAGCCGCGGGGCTGGAACCGCCGAGCAGTTTGCGATGGAGCTTGTGCGTCTTCTTACGGATTCAGAGACTGCGGAAAAAATCCGCACCGGTACAGTTCAAAGATAATTTTGAGTTGGATGACCTGGATGACGCAAGGTGTTTGCCGCGGATGATTTTTGTGGAGCGCGGGAAATTTCAGTTTTTGACGTCTGTGCTGGAAACTGTTATCTTCCGCGCTTGTATTTTTCGTCCGGCGTGATTATTGCGTCAATTTTTATCTGTTTTTCGGCCGCGATTTTTTGAACAAATTCTTTTGTGTATTTTTTTGTTCCGCGTGGTGCAGGGTGCGGCTCGGCATCTCCGATAAGGATGATTTTCCTTTGCGCGTCCTGCCGCCATGCGTAAAATTCCAGCGAGGCATAAAGCGCTTCGTAGACAGCTTCTGGAATGTCGCCGCCTTCTTTTCCGTTTATTTTGAATCCGTTCAGGTTTTTGTTAAAAATTTCCACATCTTCTGTAAAGTCAAAGAATTTTACCGGAAGATTTTTGTACTTAAAGTTGTCGCCGTAGTCGCGGTAAAGCAAAAGCCCGAATCTTATATCCTTAAAATCCTTTAATGAGTCGATAAGGCGAGGAACCCATTCTTTCCTAAGCTGCTCAATGTCGTCTTTCATGCTTCCTGTCGCGTCAATCGCAAAAACAACATCCACCATATTTTTAGGATTGATGTTGTCCAGGGCGGCCATAATGTCGTCAACAATTGTCTCAGGTCCTTTTGAGTATGTCAGAAAATCAGAAATTTCGCTGAACTTTGCGCTTGCAACAGGATTGTAGTCGTCTGTAAGAATCGGAATTTCTTCCGGCAGTTTTTCAGGCTCTGGCTCGTGCGGAATTTTGATTTTTTGTCCAAGGTCGAACATATAGGCGTTGTCGTAATATTCGCCGGTGTAGTCCGCATATTTTTTTTCAAAGGAGCGGATGTTAATAAAAGTTCCCTTGTCAATTGTGATTTTTCCGTTTCTGGACCACGGATAGCCGTATTGCATCTGGTGTGGAATATAGATATGGAATGCCTCCCCGAACTGCGCGTCCGGTTCTGGCGTCGAGTCAATCAGGCTGAATTTTGAATATTCAGACTCAAGTTTTTTTCCGTTCAAAAAGCGGATTTCATCTCCGTTGATTTTGTTGTATTCGAGCGCGCGGTAGGCGTAACTGTCATTTTTTCCGGCTGGATCTTTTGTGGTTTCAACAAGCATTATCGATTCAACTTCTGGAAGTTTTTTTACAAAAAGATGATAACCTTGAACCTCGCTAAAACTGTTGCTCACTTCCGGCTCAAGACGAATGTCGCCCGGTTTTATAAGCAATCCGCTCTGCGCAAAAACTGCAAAACCTGCAAAAAATACTGATAAAATAAAAAAACACTTTTTCATACTCTGATTATCGGAACAAAACTCGATTTTTGAACGATTTTTGAACCAAATAATTTTTTGATTTTCTTCGATTTTTCTTTAAATACTGGAATTCTGGTGTATAATATTTAGGTTATGTCCGACGCACGTGGAAACAGCAAATTTACAGAGATTTCTCTTTCGGATTTTTATGATGCCGAGCCGGAAGTTGCGAAAGTTCAGGATGACGGGATTGTAATCCTTACTCCAAATGAAAAAATTCTTTACAACCAGTTTATTCCGCTTTTAAAGGAAAAGGCACCGGAGCGTCTTGAGGTTATAGAAAGCAGGATGAAGGATCTTACCAGACTTGCGGAGGCTGTCGCGCGTTTTCCTTCGTTGCTTGAACGCCATGATTTGCCGGGGGGAATCCGCACTCCTCAGCTTTTGATTGATTCTCTTATAAAGCATCAGACTAAGGGAGACACAACTCTTCAGCTTCCTTCAAAGGCGATTTTGGGCAAGGGCTATATGGTCGCAAAAATCCATACTTTTTCTTCCATGTCAAAAATCAGCGAGCAGATTGGCGCGCCAAAATCCATGACGCAGGCTTTTCAGCTTGAGACAGTAACTATGATGTTCACGCTTCTTGCGGAGGACGTTTACATTGACCTTATAAACGACGGTTCTCTTCCGCTTGAATTTAGAAGAGGGTGGGGGCTTTCGCTTTTGCTTTTGTGGGAACACCGCAACGACCAGACTATTGAATCTGTCGCGCCGGTTCTGCAGCAGGTCTGGAACGCGCGCCGCCGTCTTGCTCCGGCTTTTGGAACGATGATGGGAACAAGCGAGCTTATAATGATGAGTATGCAGATGGACGAGCAGTGGATTTCGTTCATAAAAA
Organism: uncultured Prevotella sp.; assembly: GCA_963627355.1. Taxonomy (GTDB): domain Bacteria; phylum Spirochaetota; class Spirochaetia; order Treponematales; family Treponemataceae; genus Treponema_D. The sequence continues at coordinate 22,297 of CAVGBY010000018.1, forward strand.
GCAAGCTCCAGATTCCTGAAGTGACGCAGGCGATGGAGGAATTTCTTTTTGGAATTTCTACGGAACAGATTGCCACGTTGAAAAACATTCTTCGTGAGCGCGGAATTTCTTCCATTAACCGCGATGATGTTTCTTCTTTTCTGGGGGAACACGTAAAGGCTGATGCAGGACTTGACTACCGCGATTTTTATTCATTGTACACAGTCCGACGCGACGATGCCCGAACCCGCGACCGCATGAAGCTTCCGGGACCTAAAAAAACCCTGGAAGATTACTTTATTATGTACATAACCGAGATGAACCAGGAAAAACAGCAGAAAGACAGTTTTGCAGTTTGACGTGTCGTTATAACATATTTTTATTTGCATTATTAGAAATTCAGACTTAACATAAAACCATGATAAAAAGTGGAATAAGATTATCCTAATTACTTCCATATATTAACCGATTCGGTAAGAGATTCTTGAAATTAAAATGTGTTTGCAGAATTCGGCCGCGTTTAGGGGCGTGTTCTAATGGTAAGGGAAAAGCCGTTATGCCGAGTTTTGCACTGGAGGACACTATGAAAATGCCGGGAAACAAGAGATTCTTGGTGGTTTTGTCTGCGTTTGCAGTTTTGCTCGCAGGTTGCGCAAATTCTCTGGATGAACGTCCGGAGTCAAAAGATTCTGGGGAATTCGGTTCAGTCCGGGTTTATAAAAATGCGGAATCAGTTTCTTCCCGTGCATATAATTTAAGCGATTTTAAGACTGCAAGGATTGAGGTTACAGGTTATGACATGACGGCGGTTGATCCGGTTTCTGTAACAATGACTAATGGCTCAGGAAGTTTTACCGTTGAGAATATCCCTGTCGGAAAAAACAGGATTATTACAGTCTGGGCTCAGGATGAAAAAGACACAAAACTTGGTTCTTCTGTGGTAAGAAAAGTTCAGGATATAAGCGCTGGAGTCAACACTGTCGTTGTGAATGCGGATTCCACAGCTCTTGCGAATGTTTTTGCTTCTCTTCTGGATGGCGGCTACAATATTTCAGGTATTACAGATACAGAAAAAACTAAAATTCAGGGCGCGATTGATTCTTCAAAAAACTGGGCGCTGATTGATACAGCAAAGATTGCAAGCGACTTTGAAAGCGGAAGCTTAAAATCTGCTTCTTCTTATGTTCTGGACACTGCGACAGCGACTTTTACTAATGGTTACACGGACGGAATAACAGTTCAGGTAGGTGACCCTGTTTCTTCTGTTTTGAGCAATTTTACAGGTTCTAGCGGAACGATTTCTAGCATTGCGCCGGGAACTTGGCCAGTTTACGTTACAACAAGCGAAAGAACTACAAAAACTTTTGTAACTTTTACAAAAGGAGAAAAAAAGGATTTAGGTAATTTTGGCAAAAAAGCGGAAATTACAGATAGGATTATCGTGCATGCGGAAAGCAAATACAAATATGTCTGGTATTGGGAAACAGGGAAATCCGGAACCGCGGCAACTTTGACAGAAGAAAATTCTTCTTGGAATGTATGGGAAATTGAAAAAACGGAGATTAATCTGCTTTTTTCTACAACAGATGTCGGAAACGGCAACTGGAGCGGAAAAACGTCTGATATGACTTGTACAGCCGGCGAATGGTGGTATAAAAACGGTGAATGGCTTTCTGCGAATCCAGATGATTCAGAAGATCCTATTCTTCTTTCTTTTTACTGCTCTACTTCTGGAACAATCACTGGAAAAACGACACTTACTATTTCTGCGAGCGACAACTTGAATCTTTCTGCCGCTGTAATTTCCCTTGATGATGCTGTTCTTGCAAAAGTTTCTATGAGCGGAACTTCACAGAGTGTTTCTTACATCTGGGATACAAGCCTGATTTCTAACGGAAGACACACTCTTTCTTGCGTGGTTCAGGATGCGTCAGGAAATGCCTCTGCTTCAAGTTCGATTTCTGTAACAACAAAGAATGAAAACATTGCGCCGGTTGCAGTAATCAGCGGAACTTCAAAAGCGGCCGTTAATGCGGAAAAAACTTATTCAGCAACTTCTTCTTATGACCCGAACGGAACAGTTGCTTCATATAAATGGAGCGTTTCTAGTAATGCGACAATTTCCGGAAGTTCAACAGAAGAAAGCGTAAAGGTTAAATTCGGTTCTTCTACAGGTGAGGTAACAATTTCTCTTGTTGTAACAGACAACGAAGGAAAATCTTCTGATTCAGTTTCAAAGAAAGTTACAGTTTCAGATTCGTCATCTGATTCAACAGACTTCCGCGACGAAACAATCTACTTCCTTATGACAACAAGATTCTACGACGGAGATGAAAGCAACAACGAATACTGCTGGGATGAAGGCGGTGAATATTTAAAATTCGGCGATGATGAAAAAGACTGTGCATGGCGCGGAGATTTTAAAGGTCTTGCCGAAAAACTTGACTACATCAAGGCTCTTGGTTTCAGCGCGATTTGGATTACGCCTGTTGTTCAGAATGCTTCCGGAATTGACTATCATGGATACCATGCTTACAACTTTAAGAAGGTAGATCCTAGATACGAGTCAACTAATTTTGGTTATCAGGAGTTGATTGACGCCTGCCACGCAAAAGGAATTAAAGTAATTCAGGACATTGTATTGAATCATACAGGAAACTTTGGCGAAGAAAATCTTTTCCATATGTTTGACAAGGAAACAACTCCGTATGTAAATAAAGACGTTGCGACTACAACAGACATTCCGCGAAGTCCGTTTATGAAACTTGCTTCTTCAGACAGTTATGGTCATTCAAAATTGATGGCTGGTCTTTCTATGGCTGGCGGTTCTGATTATGATAATGCAATCGGCTCTGTCCAGTATGCGGCAAGAATCAATGCGATGAAAGAAGATTCTATTGATACTGATTTAATTTATCACCACGCAAAACAGATTGACTGGAACAGCGAGATGTGCCAGTTAGGTCAGATGGCAGGAGACTGCGTTGACTTGAACACAGAAAACCCTATTGTATTTAATTATCTTGTTGACGCATACAACCAGTACATTGATATGGGTGTTGACGCTTTCCGAATTGATACTGTAAAGCACATCAGCCGTTATACATTCAATCAGGCGTTTATTCCGGCGTTTAAGGAACGCGGCGGAGACAGTTTCTATATTTTCGGTGAAACCTGCGCGCGTTACCGTGGAAGATGGAACGAAGGTGTTCCGGCTCTTTCTCCGTCTTTCTACACTTGGAAGGAAACTGTAAATCTTCCTTGGAATTCTACAGGCGGTGCAAGTGAATCAAAGACAAACAGTTCTTCGGCTTCTACTCACTTTGAAACATATAAGAGCAGTTTTGACCACCCTGCATGGAGCGACGGAATTGCAAACCATCTTTTGAACGGAAACAATTACCATACTCCGGACTATTCTATGCGAAGCGGTCTTGACCAGATTGACTTCCCGATGCACTGGGCATTCAGTTCTGCTTCAGAAGCGTTTAATACTGCGGTTGGTACAAACGACCAGGACTTTAATGATGCGACATGGAACGTTGTTTATGTAGACAGTCACGACTACGCTCCTGACAATGCTCCGGAAAATCAGCGTTTTAATGGCTACTGGCCGGATAAATTGAACCTGATGTTCACGTTCCGCGGAATTCCTTGTATTTATTACGGTTCAGAAATTGAATTCAAAAAAGGTTGCGCAATCGACCCTGCAAATACACGGACAAGCCTTGAAAATTCCGGCCGTGCATATTTTGGTGATAATTTGGCAGGTTCTGTTACTGCAAGTGATTATGGTGTATATGATGCGAGCGGAACAGTAGCAGAAACTTTAAAACATGATTTGGCTCAGCATATTATTCGTTTGAACAAAATCCGCCGTGCAATTCCTGCTTTGCGAAAAGGTCAGTATTCAACAGAAGGTTGTAATGGAAGTATTGCATTCAAGCGCCGCTACACAGACAATGATGTGGACAGTTTTGCTCTTGTCGCAATCAACGGACAGGCAACATTCAGCGGAATTCCAAGCGGAAGTTATATTGAAGTTATTACCGGAAAAACATATTCCTCTAGCGGCAGCCTGACTACAGATACAATCGGCGAAGGAAATATGCGCGTTTACGTTCTTCAGACTTCATCTTGCGATGTTACCGGAAAAATCGGTACAGACGGAACTTATCTGAAGTAACAGACCTCCGCAATTTATTTGTGTAAAAATCCCCCGGATTGTTCGGGGGATTTTTTTTATGTTGAAATTTTAATACTTTTTGGCTGTTTTTATGTTGAAATTTTAATACTTTTTGGCTGTTTTTATGTTGAAATTTTGGTACTTTTAGGCTATTTTTATGTTGAAATTTTAATACTTTTTTGAGGCGAGTATGTTCAGGCGAAAGGCTTATGATAAGATGTTGAAATGGAAAAATGAATTCGCCGGCAGTTATGCTTGTCTTTTGGAAGGTGCTCGCCGTGTTGGAAAATCTACAATTGCAGAAGAATTTGCAAAAAATGAATATGATTCGTATTTAAAAATCGATTTTGCAAATGTCACGCCGGAAATTTTGGCCGTGTTTGATGATATTTCAAAATTGGATTTGTTCTTTTTAAGGTTGCAGGCAGAAACAGGCGTTTCTCTTGTGGAGCGTAAATCAGTTCTGCTTTTTGATGAGATTCAGCTTTTTCCTAAAGTCCGTCAGGCAATTAAATATCTGGTAAAAGACGGAAGGTACGATTACATTGAAACAGGTTCGCTTATTTCCATAAAAAAGAATATAAAAGAAATTTTAATTCCTTCCGAGGAATATAAAATCAGTGTCTATCCTATGGATTATGAAGAATTTTTGTGGGCAACAGGAAAGAGTCCTGAAATTTTAAGAAAACTTTACAAAAGCAATATTTCTGTCGGGAACGAAACGAATCGGACTTTAATGCGGGACTTTAGGCTTTATATGGCTGTCGGAGGAATGCCTCAGGCTGTTGAGGCGTATATTCAGAATAAAAATTTTAATTTTATCGATAATGTAAAGCGTGAAATAATTTCATTGTATTTTGAAGACCTTAAAAAGGTGGATTCATCTGGAAGGCTTTCAGCTTTGTATAAGGCGATTCCGAGCCAGCTTGCGCTAAAAAGAAAAAAATTCAGTATATCGGCGGCTACCGGCAAACAGAAAAATCAAAAAGATGAGGAAAGAATTTTTGATCTTGTTGAATCAAAGATTGCCTTGCCATGCTATAATGTCGCAAATCCGTCCAGGACACTTTCTCTGACAAAAGATTTGGATTATTTTAAATTATATGTTTCGGATTCCGGGCTTTTTGTTACTCTTATGTTTTATGATTCTGAATCAGAGCGGAATGAAATTTACAAAAAACTTTTGAGCGACAAACTGAACGC
>CAVGBY010000019.1:0-999 GCA_963627355.1 uncultured Prevotella sp.
CTTTAGGGTCGATTTCATCGGCGATTTTTCTAAGGTCAATTTCCAGCTCTTTTTTTAAAATATCAGCCGCGGCAAAATAATTGTTTGAAATTCCAAAATTAGCGTCAAATCCTATTTCAAAAATTCTTCTTGGAATATCAAAAACTTTTTTTTCTTTTTTTGTCAAATCCTGAATGTCTGAATCAATTTCATCATCTAAAGTCGCCTCTGCCACATTCTGCTCTGTTGAATCCGCGGCGGAAGAAAAATCAGACTCTTCAGAAAAAACAAAAAACGAGAACAAAAGCGTAATCAGCATCAAAACAATTTTTTTCATATTAATCTCCGAAGATAGTAACTTTTCCGCTTGAATGAATTTTCACGGCAAGATTTATTTTGAATTCTGCATTCCGTGAAATCTGCAAAGTTCCATCCGGCAACCGAACAACAATTTTTGGCATAAACGGATATGCCTTTAGCATTGTTTTTACATCTTCTGTATAAATTTGTTTATTTCCTTTTGTCAAAGAAATATCGTATTTCGGAATTTCCACGTCCGTCAGATTTGTTTCAAACAAGATTGAACCGCTTCTGCCATATTCGCTGTAACTAAAAAGACCGTTATCAACTTCGTAAATCAAATTTACAGACTGAATCAAATCAATGTATTTTTCTATGTCATCAAGAGAAGTCGCCTCGCTACGGCCAAACAAATCCTCGTCAGTATCGACTTTTGCAAGCTTCAGGACATTAATTTCCGTGATATTTTTATCCGTGTCTGGAGCATCCAGTTTTAACGCAAGGGGAACAACAAGTCGCGCGGAAAGTTTTACAGAAACCGGAACATCTTCGTCGTCCGCCGTTTTTAGCGCCTCATAACTTTCTTTTGTAATTTCAATCGTATCGTCAAGGCCGCCAAGCAGAATATCGTAGCAAAGCACACTATTTTCAGACCTGCTGTTGTTAAAAAGTTCCGCAATGTCCGCATAGCCAGAAGCATTTTTTTTGCTGAATTCGGTG
>CAVGBY010000019.1:1009-27606 GCA_963627355.1 uncultured Prevotella sp.
GAAGCTCTACACTTTTTGACTCAATTTTTTGTCCGCTCAGAACAGGAACAGAATGTGCATCAGAAGTTTTTAACGAAAGAGTTCCGGAAAAATCTATGCTATCAAGAACTGTCAGTTCCGGCTTTTGAAAATAAATGTAAAGCGGAAATTCTTCAAATTTTATATTGTCAATAAACTCCGACTCTTCTCCCAGCTCATCCTTTAAGAAAGAAAAAAGCTTATCAAAACTAAGCCGGGTGTCCTCTTCGCCGGATTTTGTTAAATCATCAGTGCTTTGGCTTTTGATTTTTACGCTTTTCCAGTCAAAAACAGGCTTTGCCGTTACAGAAATTTCATACGCGCCGTCCAGCTCAACATTTTTTAGAACAGCATAATTTTCAGGCATTCCTTCGTCCCGCGGCAGAACAAGTTTTATGTCAAAATCGATTGAACTGTCTTTTGGAAGAACCGTTATCTCTTCATCCTGCGGAGAAAGGCTTGTTAAAGTTTCAGATTTTTGCGGCAACATTGACTTTTTATTTTCATCTGTGTCATCAATTTTTAAAAGTTCAGAAGCAATTTCCAGCCCAAGAGTATTTTCCCCGTCTGAACCTTTTGGCAAAGTATTGTTATAGGAAATTTCAAGTCCGCTGTTCACCAGAACCATCTCTTCAACATAGTTTGTTAAATCATCCGGGAATGACGTTTCTTTCTTAAAATGCAGCAAATCTTCCTTTGAACTTAAATCCAGGACAACATATCCGGCCTTTGAAATTTTACATACAGTCTTTAACGTCACATCAGGCTGCTTACCATTAGGAAAAACCAACGTCGCGTTATTGCAGGAAAAACTTATCTTGTCCTTAAAAATAATTTTTCCATCAGGATCTGTTTCCTTTGAATAAACGCTTCCAGACAAATCAAGTTTTTTGTGCATAAAGGCGGAACTGTCCTCGACAGAAGAAAAACCACGTCCCTCCGGCAACGTCAAAGCCCCGGAAATACTTCCAGAATCAGAAAGTTTTGCCGTAACGCCAGTCCATCCGTCCGGTTTTGTTGAAATAAATTCCAGAGAACCAGCCGCAATCTGGCATTTTACAAAAGTTTCATCTGTGGAAAGTTTTACGTACTGCTCAATATCGCCGGAATCACCAATCTCATCCGTAAAACCTGTAATTTTGCTGAATTTTGTTCCCGGACTGAATTTTGCATTCAAAGAATATCTGTACAGATTTGCCACAGATCCGCCGGAAACTTCACCGTAAATTTTCAGGTTCAAAGTGTTGGTAATAGTTTTTTTATCCAGACTGAAAAAAATATTTTCGTCACCGGAAGAAATATTTACGTTTTCAACTTTTGAAAGAACAGTTCCGCTCTCTGACAAAAGCTCAAAAGTAAAATCAGTTTTAAAACCCGCGGAAGGAGCTCCAGAAATCCTTAAGACATTTAAAACTATTCCGCCCGAATAAAATTCCGCCGTCTTAAAATCCGGATTTGTAATGCTTGTTGTTACAGTCCTTGGCGCATCAGAAGTAATCGAAACTTCCGGAAGAGGCAAATCATTTATGATGTTTATAGTTTCATCTTCAAATTTCTGGGCAATGTCCGGAAATTCTATTGTAGAAGTTTCCGTCCGCTCTGAAAGATTCGGAATTTCAATTTTTTGTCCGAGCGTAATTCCGTCAGAATCCAGGCCGGAAAAATCCATTTTTTCAAGGTACGAGCCGACATCAACAGGAATTTCCGCAATCGTCATGTCAACAAGATATTCCTGAATCGGCTTTTTAAGCGAAGAATTGCTCGGCGGATTGTAATCGTAAACTGAATATTTTATTTTGCTGTCATCGGAATTGTTCACATATTCCTTGATTTTTTCGACCGACATGTATTCGGAAAGTGATTTTGAAAATTCACCGATTGTAAAAGCATAGTTTGCGTCTGTTATAAGAGAAACTTTCTGGGGAACTTCGTAATTGCAGGCAAAAAGAAAAAAAACTGAAACTGCTATTATTAAAATTTTTCTCATAAATCTCTCCATAGGATGAAAGAATTTTGTAGGGAACTTTACCCTTTTTGCAAGGCTGAATGTCGAGCCCCGAAAATTCCTTTCAGGACCCGACATTTTCCACAAAAATTATTTCTTTAGCAAAGCCGCAAACGGATTGTAGCTCATTCCATCATCGCTACCGTAATTTCTACCGCCACGCTGTCCGGATTTTTCATTCCGCTGACCAAATTTTCCAGCGTCAGGCTTCGCGCCTTTTTTTACAACAACAACTTTTCGTCTTTCGCCAGTTTTTTCAGAAGAAGATTTTGCCGTGCCGGAATTTCCACCGATTCTGCTGGCCGCATCGCTTTTCAAAGAAAGACTAATACGTTTTCTGTCTTTGTCAAGTCCAATAATTGTAAATTCAAAAATATCGCCGACTTTAACAACTTCCATAGGGTCAGAAACAAAACTGTCGCTCAGCTCAGAAACGTGGATCAAAGCGGTTTCGTGCAAGCCAATGTCAACGAACGCGCCAAAATCAACAACATTCTTGATTTTTCCAGTTACTCTCATTCCTTCCTTAAGGTCTTCAAACTGAACAACGCCTTTCTGCATAATCGGAGCCGGATAACCGTCGCGTGGGTCGCGGTTCGGTTTCTGAAGCTCGTCGATAATGTCATTTAAAGTTGTTTCACCGATATTATATTTTTCGCAAAGTGCCTTTCGTGTTTCGTTGTCGATTTTTCCACCGGCTTTTACAGTCGGCAAAACCTCGCGCGCAACATCATAATTTTCCGGGTGAACCCAAGTGTTGTCCAGCGGGTCTGAACTTTCCGCAATCTTCAAAAATCCCGCGCACTGCTCAAACGCTTTCGGACCAACGCCAGGAACTTTCTTTAATTCTTCGCGGCTCATGATTTTTCCGTTCGCATCGCGGTAAGCAACGATTTTTTTTGCCGTGGAAGTATTGATTCCAGAAACATATTTTAAAAGCATATACGAGGCAGTGTTCAAATTTACACCGACATTGTTTACAACTGAACCTACAACCTCATCAAGCTGTTCCGCAAGTTTTTTCTGGTTTACATCATGCTGATAAAGACCAACACCAATCGCCTTAGGGTCAATCTTTACAAGCTCCGCAAGAGGATCCTGCAAACGGCGTCCCATAGAAATCGCGCCACGAACCATTACGTCCAAATCAGGGAATTCCTCTGTAGCAACCGGGCTCGCAGAATAAACTGAAGCGCCCGATTCATCAACAACTGTATATTTCACATCAGAATCCGCATAATTTTCGCTTATAACTTTAGAAACAATCGCCTGAACTTCCTGCGAACCAGTTCCGTTTCCTACCGCAATAACCTGAATATCATACTTATCAACCGCGTCATTAATCGCCTTGTACGCGCCATCCGGATCCTGTTCCTGAAAAATCTTAAAGAATCCAAGATATTTTCCAGTTTCATCAAGCGCGGCGCATTTTGTTCCGTTTCTGTAACCCGGGTCAACACCAAGAACGCGGCTTCCCTTAATCGGCTGTGTCATCAAAAGATTTTTAAGGTTTTCACTGAAAATTCCAATTCCGTGCGCGTCCGCCTCGTCAGACTCATTTGAACGGATTTCCCGGACAACCGCAGGCGAAAGCAGACGTACAATTCCGTCCTCAATCGCCTCTTTGTGATATTTGTTGTGTGTATCTGTCTTTTTTGTTATCAAGTCAATCGCCGAGTCAACATCAACATCGATTGTAACTTCAAGCGCCCCTTCCCGTTCCGCACGGTTCATCGCAAGAATTCTATGCGGCTTTACCTGATTAAGCGGCTCGGCATAATCCCAGTACATCTGGTAAGTGCTGGTTTTCATCGCCTGCTCTTCTGTCTGTCCTTCCGGAACAATTCCCTTTGACTTTATATTGCCGGTTGCCATATACAAATCGTGGATTGCAGTCCTGTTTTCCGAATCCTGGCTAACTCTTTCAGCAATAATATCTTTTGCGCCATCCAGCGCATCTTTCGCAGATTCCACGTTAAGCGCAGAATCTTCCGCATCAGTCTTTACATATTTTTCCGCTTCTTTTTCTATAGAAGAATCATCCATCACAAACATTGCGTCAGCCAGAGGCTCAAGTCCTTTTTCCTGTGCAACCATTCCTCGTGTCTTCTTTTTCTTTTTGAACGGAGCCCACAAATCTTCCAGCGCAGCAAGCGTTGTGGCCGACATAATCGCCTCATACAGCGAATCTGTAAGTTTTCCCTGGGCAAAAACACCCTTTACAATTTCAAGACGTCGCTCCTCCAGATTTTTATATGATTTGAACAAATGATCGCAATCACGAACCTGAACTTCATCCAGATTTCCTGTCTTTTCCTTTCGGTAACGGCTGATAAAGGCAATTGTACAATCTTCCTGAATCAAACTGATAACCGCACTAACTTGCTGAACACGAATATTAAGTTCCTCAGCAATCTTTTTCATAATTTCAACTTCATTGACGTTCAATGCGTCAACTGCTTCTTGTGTAAATTCCATATTGATTGATTTTAACGTAATTTTTTCTTCTAAGTAAAGATTTATGTGCTATAATATTTTTAATATTTCGGGGGTCAAATGAGTAGCTTTGTTGATGAAATCGTAAAAGGCCGAAAAACGTTTTTTATAGCGCCCGACCGCTCTTTGTTTCCGCAGGCTTACCTTGAGGAATATCTTACGCTCGGTTACGAGTGTTATTTTATTGACACTGATATTTTTCTTCCGATAGAAATTAAAATTGACATTATCCTTTCGGTTTTTAAAGATTCAATACTGTTTTTTAATATTGACGCGCCGATTCAAGACAACACATGGCCACGACTTATAAGCCAGCTTCAGGAAAAATATCCGGATGCAAAGTTTGGAGTAACTTATTCAAAAAGACAGGCACCGGCAGAAAAAGCCATGATTGAAAAACTCTATCTGTACACAATCGGAATCCACTGCGGCTGCATTCAGCTTGAATACCAGAAAAAGAACAACTTTGAGCTTATTGAAAAAATGCTCTACGCAAACCAGGCCGCCGGAAGACGAAAAAATGTCCGCGCGGTATGCACAAGTAGCTGCAAATTTCAGTTTAACACGGAAGAATCGGGAATAGTCCAAGGCAGTCTGAACGATATAAGCATCTCGCATTTTTCTGTAACACTTCCGCAGGGAATGGCAGAAATCGCCCAATACGAAAAAATCCCGGACATTGCGTTTACTATAAAAGGACTAAGATTCCATTCCGATGCTGTCCTTTACATGACACGAACAACAGAAGAGGGAATTCTTTACGTTTTTGCGTTCTCCACAAAATCCGGACAAGGCGGACTTGATTTTTCCAACAAAAAACTTCTGATTCCAAAAATCTACGAGATTATGGTAGACAACTGCTCTGAACTTCTGGATAAACTTTTCAACTCCGCCACACGTCAAAGAAAGAACTATTCAACGCCTAATTTTGACGCGCTCTGCGAATAATCTTTCTGGCAAACACCCGCTAATTGATTTTCCACTTGTTGTTCTCGCGTGAAAAACGTTTTGCATTCACCTCTAGCAGCCGGCCGTCGTCACCAAGCATTTTTACCATATTTGTAAGCAAATTTACTTCTGAAATCTTAAAGTTTGTTCCATCGTAATAAATATGAACGCCTTCCGCAGGAAGTTTTTTGCGCGCCTCGCTGTACCAGTCGAATTCATACGAAAGACAGCAAAGCAGACGCCCGCACTGCCCGCTGATTTTCATAGAGTTCAAGGAAAGGTTCTGGTCTTTTGCCATACGGATAGAAACCGGACGTAACTTGTCGCTGATTCCATGGCAGCAGAAAGGTCTTCCGCAGGCGCCAAGCCCGCCGGTAATCCGGGATTCATCGCGAACGCCAATCTGACGCAGCTCAATGCGCATTTTAAAGACGCTCACCAAATCTTTTACAAGTTCCCTAAAGTCAACGCGGTTTTCTGAACTAAAAAAGAACAACGCCTTTGGCTCGTCCACCAGAAAATGAACGGAAATCAGCTTCATATCAAGTTTATGGAGCGCGACTTTTTCCTTAAAAACGCTGAACGCCTCTTTTTCCTTTTCTTTATTTTCCGCCTCTTTCGCAAGGTCATCAGAATCAGCCTTCCGCTCGATAACAACAACATCAGAAGGTTTTATTCCCATCGGCTTTTTTGAAAGACCGATAAATTTCGCCACATCCCTACCGTATCTTGTAGGAACAATAACTTTTTCACCTACGCGGACATCAATTTTCTTTTCGTTTCTTGCGTAGACAGTTTCACAGGAATAATCAAGTTTCATCACATAAAGCGGTGTGTCAAAAACATATTCCTCTTCGTGACCGTTATCGCCATCATCTTCCAAAGACGAAAGATTTTCATTTTCATCTATATCTTCTTCAAAAATATCACTCATATTTTACTTAATTTTAATTATACCTTATTCCGCCAAAAAATCCACAAGCAGACCTTTAATCTCTTCAATTTTTGACAGCAAATTTAATTTATCAGCATGATTTTGCAGAACCATCAATGCAAGCTCATCAAGTTTTTTGTCTATGACTCGCACCTGAAAAAGCGGATCGACCGGTCTTTTTTCCTCAAAATAAACTGATTTTCGGTGGGAAACTCCCAATCTTTTTCGACTTTTGATTTCGTAGTTATTTTTTTCAATGTATTTTATGAATTGCCCGACTGATTTTCTAAAAGCGGCGACATTTTTTTCATTCGCAGACTCAGAAAGCGCGTCCGCGGTTGAATCAACAGCATCCTTTAAGTAATTTACGGCATCCTCAAGGGAAAGCCCCGCAATCTCCACCGGAAGACCCGAGTTCGCAAGCTCAAAAATCTCCTCCTCCTTTTTCATAATGTTTTCAAAGGAAGATTTTTTTGCCTTTTCTGATTTTAGTTTGCTCTGCTCTTTCTGGGCTTTTTGAGAAGCGGCCGATGCGGCAGAAAAATACAGCGATGAATTTAATACATCAAATTCGCCCATTAAAAAACTGCCTTGTCACGGATTGCTTTTTGCTGAAGGAAATATTTTTTGGCCTGCTCAAAGCGCTCTTCATCAGAAATAGAAATGCAATGCCCCTGAAAAATAACATCGTCTTCCATCTGTACTTTTTTTGCAATGATATTTCCAATCACCGCAGAAGAAGAAAGAAGTTTTACGCCCGACTTTACAGAAATATCGCCTAGCACAATTCCACCGACAATCGCTGATTTTGCAGTAAGATTTCCGCGGATTTTCGCCTTTTCACTTATAATAACAGCACCGTCTGTTTCAATGTCGCCGTCAATATCGCCGTCAATGCGGATAAACCCATTGACGCGCATATTCCCTTTTATAAAAGAACCGTTTCCGATTAGCGTATTTATTGAAATGTCATCTGAACGAAATGCCATATATTCCTATTTAGAAAACTTGATATTAATGTATTTTACTGGATCAACAACGTCAGAACCAATATGAACTTCATAATGAAGGTGAGGTCCGGTTGTTACACCAGTGTTTCCGATATAACCGATAACCTGCCCCTGATTTACAAATTCACCTTTTTTTACACGGGTGGCGCTCATATGCGCGTAGCGGGTATACATACCGTGCTTATGGCGAATGATAATATTTATACCAAAACTTGCGTCATAGCCGACTGTTACAACCTGACCGTTTGCGGTAGCCATAATCGGGTCGCCGGAACGCCACGTAGAAAAGTCGATTCCCTTGTGAATGTACCACTGCCCTGTAATCGCATGGATATTCGGGCCGAACTGCTGTGAAATATGAACGTTAGGGTTATTTACCGGCCATATGTTAGGAATCTCGCGGAAAAGCGAGCTCTGGTTGTCAAGCATTTTTCCAATCTGCTCAATTGGCTGAACCGCCTCCTCAAGATATGCGGTAAGGGAACGAACATCCGCAGTCTCATTTACTGAACCGCCGGCAGAATCATTAGAACCAAGCAAAGACATCAAGTCGCCGCCGTGGATTGAAGCCTGCGAAACATTGTTATTTCTGTTCAGCCCCAAAAGCGAAAGCGACTGCGAAAGCGAATTCTGAAAACGCTTTGCCGCCTGCAAAAGGTTTGTGTTTTCATCACGAAGCTCATCCAGACTTGCAAGAGTCTCGCGGTTTTTGTTCACAAGCCTTGAAATTTCAGTATTAGAAATAACAGCGCGACGATTAAAATAAAAGAATGATGTTACAATTCCCACAACAAGAATAAGCCCGAACGAAAGAGCAAAAACATTCGTCTGAATATTTATAACTTTGCTCTGGGAATGAGGAACAATCATGATTGTAAGCTTACTGTCGAAAACTTTGAACAGTTTTACAAAGAAATTACCGATTGCCTTAAAAAAAGAAACAAATCCGCTCTGAACGTTTGAAGCAATCTTTTTTTCTATGTTTTTATATCTTTGTGTTCTTGCCAAGTTATTCTCCGTCAATATTTATAAAAAATACTACGCGATTCTTTTAGTATAACAAGTGAGTTACTTGCTGTCAAATTTTAATATTTTTTCCTTATTATATTTTAAAGTTTGACAACTAAAAAAAACTATATTATCTTTATCGGTGTAAACGAACGAAAAGTGTATCGTTTTATTTAGACATTCCTGTCTACAAAATAATCTTTTGGAAGAAAAGCCATGCAATTTTTTGATACTCACGCTCACATCGGGCTTATTTACGATGATCCTATCGAACAACTACGCGTAATTCAGCAAGCTAAAATTGCTGGAGTAAGCCGTATTGTCAGCATTAATAATTCTCTGCACGATTTTGCCAAGGTTTATCCTCAGATAAAGGCGATTCCTGGAATTTATCATGCAGTCGGTGTCGCTCCGTCAGAAGTGGCAAACCCGGGAACAGATTACATCAATAAAATAGAAGAATATTTAAAGTTTCCGAATATTGTTGCCGTTGGAGAAACCGGACTCGATTATTACAAGCAGTTCGGCGACAAGCGTTCCCAGATTGAACTTTTTATTACTCAGCTTGAAATCGCGCAGAAACACAATCTGCCGGTAATAATCCATAACCGCAACGCAGGAAAAGACCTTTTTGACATTTTAAAGGAAAGAATTCCCAGCGCGGGCGCAATCCTCCACTGCTATTCAGAGGATGCAGAGTACGCGAAAAAGTGCCTTGACATGAACATCTGGTTTTCTTTTGCGGGAAATCTGACTTACAGAAATGCAAGAAACCTTCACGAAACGGTACTGAACATTCCGCTTGAAAGAATTCTTATAGAAACGGAATCGCCGTTCATGATTCCAGCCGAATACCGCGAAAGAAAACGCACAATGCCGGCGTATCTTCCGTCTACAGCAAAATTCCTTGCGGATATGCTTGAAATTGACCTGGAAAAACTTAGCGTCCAGCTTTGGAAAAACAGCTGCAAGGCGTTCAACCTGCCGGAAGAATAAAAATGCTTTATCACCCGGTAAAAATTGGTTCAATACAACTGAATGGAAATCTTTTTCTGGCGCCGGTTGCAGGTTACAGCGACCGGTCGTTCCGCTCAATCTGCGTTGAAAACGGAGCGTCGTTCACGTATACAGAAATGGTTTCCGCAGAGGCGCTTACAAGAAACAACCTGAAAACCGAGATTCTTATGCGTCGGGCAGAAAACGAAAAAGTTTATTCCGTTCAGATTTTTGGCGGTGAACCCGAAAGAATGGCGGAAGCCGCTGAGATTGTGCTGGAAAAAACTCACTGCGAATGTATTGACATAAACTGCGGATGCCCTGTTCCAAAGATTGTAAAGACAGGAGCAGGCTCAGCCCTTACACAAAATCCGCAAATGCTAAAAAAAGTTGCGGAAGCCGTTGTAAAAGCAACAAAAGGAAGAGCCGCCGTAACGGTAAAAATCCGTTCCGGATGGGACCAGAATTCAATAACATACAAAGAAGCCGCAGCCGCAGCCCTGGAAGCCGGAGTAAACGCTATAACAATGCATCCGCGCACAAAAGCGCAAGGCTACGAAGGAAAATCAGACTGGAGCAAACTTTCGGAGCTTGTAAAACTCGCAGAAGGAAAAGTTCCTGTTTTTGGCTCGGGGGATCTGTTTTCTCCAGAGGATGCAAAAAAAATGTTGGAAGAAACCGGAGTTGACGGGGTAATGTTCGCCCGCGGCGCAATGGGAAACCCTTTTATTTTCACAAAGACAATCGAACTTCTAACAACCGGGTCTTACAAAGAAATTCCAGCCGCTGAACGCCTTAAAACCGGATTCAGGGAACTTGAGATGCTTTCATCCGACACAAACGAAAAAAGCGCGTGCATGGAAATGCGTAAGAGATTCTGCGCCTATTCAAAAGGAATTTCCGGGGGAGCGGAATTACGCCAAAAAACTGTCCACGCTTCTTCAATACAAGAATATCACACGATATTTGACCCTTACATAATTTCGGGATAAACTAAAATCATGGGTTTACTGCAGGCTATTTCAGAATTCTTTGAATCAATCTTCAACAAAAATTCTCCGGAAGTTCAAAAGCGCGTTCAAATGCGCAAACTTGAAAACGAGTTGCGTTCCCAGAAACCAATCATCTTTAAGAACGGAAAAGTCCTTCCGAATTTTGCAGAGGCAATCAGAATTCTTTATACAAACACAAAACCGTTGAACGATCTGCTTTCCGCAACAATCTACAGCCCCGACGTTCCAAGAAATCTGCGTTTTGAAAACCAGCTTGTCCTTACAGGTTTTTCAGCACAGACACAAAACCTTGTCGCCTCGCTTGAATACGAAAACCGGAAGTCAGAGATTGAAAGCAAATCCGCGATGACAACATCCCAGCTTTTTGACCGGCAGCACAAGAATCTTGAAAAAATCCTGCATGAGCTGAACTCCGAGCAGTTCAAAAAAATAGACTATGACCTGAACATTCTTCATCAGTTCGGTGATTTCTGCCGCTTCAATTTTGTGACAGTTCTTCAGATTTTTGACCCGAATTTTATTTCCGCGGACTCAAGATACCATCCAAGCTACCTTGAAATTCCTGTTGAAAAAATCGAGAACGTCCTGGAAGACCTTTATTTTATCACAAGAGGACTGAACATCACAAAAAGCACCTCCAACGCAATCTCGGCGCTTCTTACCCTTACAACCGGTTCTTCCCTTGCGCACCAGTACACAGAAGAATCCCTTAAGGAAAACCTGAAAAAAATCGCATTTATTCTAAGACACATAATTTCCCCGGAACGAATCCGTCTTTTGATTTGCTACGCAAAGGGCGATTTGAACTATGCTCCAAAATTTGCAACGTACAGCGATTCCGCGCGGAAGCACTTTAGCGAGATGATACAGTCAAAATTCAAATCAGACGAGCAGCGTATAAAATCCGAAATGCAGGACGAACGAATCAACAGCGAGCTGCACAATCTTTTTGGAACAACAGAGCTTCTTACGTTAAGCGGCTACAACAATGAGATGAACGCAAAACTTCTTGCAAATTCCTCAGTTTCGTTCACGTGGATTATGCCAATGCGAATCCTTAAGACTTTTCTGGCAATCTACCTCTCTGACTCTATCCGCTCAATTTTAAACGATCTGATTGTTGAAGGCTTTTTTAACAATCCTCAATACAAGTCAGATTTTGCATCCGACGTTTTTGCCGCGCTGGAAAGCTCCAAGGCGATTCAGGATTTTGAAAATTCTTTTTCAAGCGGAGAGCCAAATTCAGTCGCAATGCTGGAAGGATTTATCCACGATTCCCACAATGACCCGGAATTTTTCAGAAAACTGGAGAATATGGTTTCCACAATAAACGACCAGGCAAGCAAAATTATCTCACGCGAGATAAACAGCATCCACCGGCTTTCAAACCATATCACAGAAATCATGCAGGACGCGAAAAAGCCGACAAGCGAAATCATCTCCAATTTAAAAGTGCTAATGATGTCGTCAAGAAACCGCGATAATACAAATATGATGGAAGATCAGATTCCTAAGTGGCAAATATTCTTTGAAATAATGAAGAATTATGCTATAATTTCGAATTAGCCCATAGTGTCGTAGGGGTGGGAGGAAGACCAAAGAGATGGAAACAAAGCCAACTAGTCAAATGATTGCTGAATACGAGAAACACATTTACGACCTAGAACAACTTTTAGATATTTCTCGTTCTTTCTGTTCCACTCTGGAAGGTCCAAAACTTCTTGAGTCAATCGTATTTTCTTGTATGGCTCAAATGCGCGTCACAAACGCCGGAATTTTCGTGCTTGACCTTTTAAATTCCGAATATTTCCAGCTTGAGACAAAGCAAAGCGTAATCGACCCGAATTCAAACCTGAAATATCAGATTCCATACACTGACCCGATTGTCACAACTCTTTCCGAAGAAAAAAGACCTATGACGCTGGATTATCTTCTTGAAAACAGTCCGCATACAGCCGTTGGAGATATGCTTAAGTCTTTAACGCCAACGCTGATTGTTCCACTTATCCAGAAAAACCACATCAACGGAATTCTGTTCCTTGGAGAACGTTTTACTTTTGAACCGGGAAGCGATATTTCATACACAGACTACGAGAAGGACTTGGTACAGAACATTGCCTCTCTTGGAGCAATCGCAATCAACAACTCCGCGCTGATTGAGCGTTCCTCAACAGATATGATGACCCAGCTTAAACTGAAATATTATTTTTTCAACGTGCTTACAGAAAAGCTGGATAACGCAATGACACAGAAACTTCCGCTTTCAATCCTTATGTTCGACATCGACTTTTTTAAGCATTTCAACGACACATACGGACATGAATGTGGAGATTACGTCCTGAAGCAGGTTGCCCATCTTATAAAAACCGGGCTACGCGATGATGACCTTGCAAGCCGTTACGGCGGAGAGGAATTTACAGTTCTCTTAAACGACACAAAAAAAGACGATGCGGTGCAAATTGCCGACAGAATCCGCTCAACAATAGAAAATTTTGATTTTGTATTCAATGACCAGCACATGAAAGTTACAATTTCCTGCGGTGTTTCAGTTTTTGACCACAAGACAAATCCTATTACAGTTGCGGCGCAGATTGTAAACCAGGCAGACCAGGGCTTGTATATGTCAAAGCACAATGGAAGAAACAGAGTCACATACGCGCCGCCTTCGCTGGTTTCAACAGATTATGTTGAAAAATAAGATTTTTTTTCCCTTTAAGGCGCTTTTTTTCTCTATTTTTATTTTTTCCGCAAAGGCCCAGACTCCGAATTTTCAGGAGATAATTCAGATTCACATCTGGTCTGAACTTGATGCCTATCCCGAACTTGCAGAGGCACAGAACACAAATGCTGAAATTTTTGACTATTCAAAAGAGCGGATAAAAAATCTTGCGCCGTTCCTTATAAACGGAATGGTCTACGGCTGGAATTTTGTCTACACACCGTCAGACAAACTGCGCGCAATCGATGAATATTTTGAGATTTCACCGATAAGCCAAATCGACACAAAAGAAAACCCGATAACCTACAAAAATCCGTGGATTCAGGATAATCTGGTTCACATCTGGGCGGAATACGCGCGTACAAAAAATCAAATCCACAGTTTTAAGGCGTGGGAAACAACAACGACAAAAAAAACGCAGGGAACCGGCACGGCATCTGTAAAACTAGGCTTTGAAGGAATTTCGGAGGCCACAAAAAACGCAGTCCGCGACGGAATAAGAAATTTTTACCGACCGATAATAAAAAACAAGCCAAAAGAAATTTCCGGCAGAATAATAATCTCTAAAGAGCCAAAAATCGGGATAACACAGGGGCAATATTCGGTTAAACTTGATTTTTTTTTAGAAACAGATAGAATTATAAAGCACACAGTATTCTAACGGTGAATGCGTTTAGGGGGTCTCTTATGAAGAAAGTTCTTATTTTACTACTTTCAATGTCTATATTTGCTGGAAATATTTTTGCCCAGTCAGAAGTTTCTGCGCTTCCTGATGAAGCAAACAAAGTTGATCTTTCAAAAAGAGTGGTTATTCCGGAAGTTCAGCACACAACTGACAAGACTGCAAAGGTAAAAATTGAATATACACCGATGACAGACGAGGCAAGAATCTATTATACTGCTATGTACGTAACTTATGACTCTGGCGAGGCGATGAATGCGGTTCTTGGCTGCCTTGAAGATTTTACAAAACAGAACAAGTTCTATCATTACACATATCTGGACAGAGACAGAGAACGTTATTTTAAAGATGACCGTGGCGTAAGCTGGGCACAATATATTTCCCACGTAAAATTTACCCGGTAATCTTTTCAGGTCAAACAAATGGATATTTCAAACATTATTAAGAATCTGCATCCGCTGGAAATCAAGGTGCTTTTAAAGTATTCAGATAAGGATGAACTTACTTCTGAAAAATTAATCAAAGAACTCGACTACAAAGAGGGACACGCGAATCAGGCTTTTTCCTGGTTAGGCGGAAAGGAACTTATTAAAGAAATCGGACGGGTTGCCCATACTTACTACGAAATTACAGATATGGGAAAAACTCTTGCAAAAGACGGAACTGTAGAAGAACGTGTTATTGCATTGCTGAAAGATTCCGGCGCTAAAACACTTCCGGAGATTGCAGCGGCATTAAAAATTGAAAATAAAGACATAGGCTCTGCGTTTGGCCAGCTTGCAAAAGACGGCGTTCTTAAAATGAATGCTGAAAAAAAGGCTGAATACACTGGAGCCGCTGCTCCAGCAAGAATTTCTGTTGCCTCTGAACTTTTAAAGGCGGCGGAAAAAAGCCAGAACGGTCAGATTGACAAAAAAGACCTTTCAAAAGAGCAGCAGGATGTAATTGCAACGCTTGCAAAAAAGCGCGGCGCGACAGACAGTCCTTTTAAAATTATTGAACGCGAAACTGTAACTTACAGACTTGTTTCTGAATCTGCGCAGGTAAAAGCGGAACTTGAAAAAGCCGGCGTAACAGGAAACGAAATCGGCGAAATAACTCCAAAAATGCTTGCAAGCGGAGAATGGAAAAACGGAACTTTCCGTGGATACAACATTTCCTTGCAGCCGGCACGAATCATTCCGGGAAGAACAAATCCTTACGTTCAGTTCCTGGAATCTGTAAAAGACAAGCTTTGCTCGCTTGGTTTCCAGGAATTTGACGGTCCGCTTGTAGAAACAGAATTCTGGAACGGAGACGCTTTGTTTATGCCTCAGTTCCATGCGGCACGCGATATTCACGATGTTTACCGCATTAAAAACCCGACACACGCGAAATCAATTGAAGAGCCGTATCTGAGCAACGTTGCCCGCGTGCACGAAAACGGAGGTGATTCCGGAAGCCGTGGATGGGATTACAAATTCGACAGGGAATTTACCCGCCGTCTGATTCTTCGCTCGCAGGGAACAGTTCTTTCCGCGCACCAGCTGCACAAGGCGGAAGTTCCAGGAAAGTATTTTGGAATCGCACGCTGTTTCCGCTATGACAAAGTAGACGCAACCCACCTTTCTGACTTTTACCAGACAGAAGGAATTGTTATAGGTGAAGAAGTAAACCTTAGGACATTGCTTGGATTCCTGAAGATGTTTGCGACAGAAATCGCAGGCGCAACAGAAGTAAAATATGTTCCAGGATACTTTCCGTTCACAGAGCCATCTGTTGAAGTTCATATCAAACACCCGGTCTTGGGATGGTTTGAGCTTGGCGGCTCAGGAATTTTCCGCCCAGAAGTAACAAAAGCAATGGGAATTGATGTTCCTGTTCTTGCCTGGGGAATCGGAATTGACCGAATGGCCCTGATGGCGCTTGGCCTGAACGACCTTCGCGAATTGTTCTGCGAGGATATTGAACGGGTAAGACAAAGAACTGCCAAGTTCTAAAGGAATTTTAGGCAGGTTTTAGGGCTGCAAAGCCCTAGGCGAGGGGGTAGGCGGCAACAAAGTGCCGCCGAGGGGGAGACTTCCCCCGCCCAACCCTGCACACCACGGTTATTCAACTTCCACTTTTTTGATGTGAGCGCCAAGACTTTTAAGGCGTTCCACAAGATTTTCGTAGCCACGCTCAATCTGATAGACATTGCTGATCCGGCTTTCGCCATGTGCCGCCATTGCCGCGATAACCATTGCCATTCCGGCACGAACATCAGGCGAAACAAGATGCTCGCCGTGCAAAAGGGACGGACCGCAGACAATTGCCCGGTGAGGGTCACAAAGCGTAATCTGCGCGCCCATTCCAATAAGTTTATCAACAAAAAACATTCGGCTTTCAAACATTTTTTCAAAAATCAGAACAGTTCCTTCAACCTGGGTTGCAACAACCGTCATAATCGAAGTTAAATCCGGCGGAAATCCCGGCCAAGGTGAATCGTCAATCTTTGGAATTTTCGTTCCGATATCGGCGTTTGTCTTCATTTCCTGAATGGAAGAAACTTTTATTGTCTCGCCTTCCTGAAGCCACGAGATTCCGAGTTTTGCAAAACCGATTTTTAGCGGACGCATATCAAGATTTTTTACGCCTTTAATTTCTATGCTTCCTTTTGTCGCGGCGGCAAGCCCGATATACGAGCCGATTTCCATATAATCGGGGCCGATTTCAAATTCGCAGCCATGAAGTTTTTCAACACCATAAATTGTAAGAAAATTTGAGCCAATGCCCTGAATATTCGCGCCCATTGCGCAGAGCATTCTGCACAAATCCTGAATATGCGGTTCACTTGCGGCATTTGTAATTGTTGTTTTTCCTGTTGCAAGAACCGCCGCCATAAGAGCATTTTCCGTTGCGGTAACGGAACATTCATCAAGGAAAATATCTGTTCCGATTAATTTATTTGCGACAAAAGCAAAATGGCCGTTAACTTTTACCTGAGCACCAAGCTGCTCCAACGCAAAAAAATGGGTATCAAGCCGGCGCCGGCCAATTACATCACCGCCCGGAGGAAGCATTTCCGCTTTTCCCAGACGCGCAACCATCGGACCTGCAAAAAGAATTGAGGCACGGATTTTTTTTGAAAGAGCGGCCGGGATTATACAAGACTCAATATCTTTTGCCTCGATTTTCCAGGTGTTTTTTTTGAGCAATGTTGCCTTTGCCCCGAACGACTGCAAAATATTCAGCATGACCGCAGTGTCCTCGATATCCGGAACATTGCGTAAAATCACAGGTTCTTCTGTAAGCAGAGCCGCCGCAATACAAGGCAGGGCTGCATTTTTATTTCCACTGGCGGTAACAGTTCCTTTTATCGGAAATCCGCCTTCTATCAGATATTCGTGCATAATTTTTCCTATTTTATTTAGTTTCGGCGATTTCTTTAGCCAAGTTTATAAGAACATCGGTTGCCGCGCTCATTTGCTCCAGACTTGCCCATTCGTTCCTTGAATGATAGTTGTGCCCGCCTGTAAAAATATTCGGGGTCGGGATTCCCATTTCTGTAAGCCTGGAGCCGTCCGTGCCACCGCGGATTGGAACAAAAACAGGTGTAACTCCAGATTCCTCGTAGGCCTTTACAAGATTTTTTACAACCGAAGGATTTTTTTCCAGTTCAGACTTCATATTTTTGTACTGCTCGTTAAAACTTACCTCTGCAATTCCGCCAAAAGAAAGGGCCGCCGACTCCGCAAGCTTTTTTACCGTTTCAATGCGCTTTTCCATTCCTTCTTTTGAAAAATCACGAAGAATCATTGAAACTGATGTTTTTTCAACTGAACCTTTTATCTCAATAACCGCAAAAAATCCTTCGTAGCCGCAAGTTGTTTCCGGACGCTCCGAAACTGGAATAGACTCCACAAAACGCCCTGCAATATTCACGGCGTTTACCATTCCGCCCGCACGGGCTGTTCCTGTGTGCGTTGATTTTCCTGTAAAAGTTACAAGAGCCGAATATGCGTTGAAACATTCCGTTTCAAGTTCGCCGATATGTCCGCCATCAACTGTGTATGCAAATTTTGATTTTAAAAGATTGAGAGGAACTTTATCCATTCCGTGACCAGTTTCTTCGTCCGGGGAAAAAATCACTTCAATTTTTCCGTGCTTTATTTCCGGGTGAGAAACAAGATATTCAATGCAGGTCATAATTTCTGAAACACCTGCTTTGTCATCCGCCCCAAGCAAAGTTGTTCCGTCGCTGGTAATTATTGTTTCCCGGTTCTCCGCGGCCTGTGCAAGCGCAAAATCTTTTTTCGGGTCATGACGGACATTGCACTGCAAATCAATCGGCGTTCCGTCATAAGAAGGATAGACAATCGGCTTTACATTTTTGCCGGAAACCTCGTCAACTGTGTCAATATGCGAAAGAAGACAAAAAGTCGGCGCATTTTCATAGCCTTTTGATGGAGAAAGATACGCGTAGGTGTAGCAGTTTTCCGTTGTCTGAACATCCTGAAGTCCCATAACTGTAAGTTCCGCAGAAAGCTGCTTTGCCAGGTCAAATTCCCGCTCCTCGCTTGGCATAATCCCCTGCTCGGCTTTTTCCAGATTAGATTCTGTCCAGATTTTTACATATTTTATAAAACGATTTAAAAGCTGTTCCTGAATCTCTGAACCTTTTGTAACGTAATTCATAATTCCTCCCAAAAATTATTCCAGCCAGCCCTGCACCGCCCCGATTATGCTTGCGCTTACGGTTGCCGCTGTTTCTGTGCGCATTATGCGTTTTCCCATTCCGCAGCGGATGTAGCCGTTTTTTTCCAATAGAAGCCTTTCATTGTTTGTCCAGCCTCGCTCACTTCCGATTGCCGCGATAATTGCATCTGGCTTTTGCTTTTGTTCTAAAAGAACTTTCATCAGCGAGCCACTTGGATTTATATTGTCAAGGCAAAGCTTCAGCCCATTTTTTTGAGCGTCGTTTTTTAGCGCAGAAAGACATTCTTCCAGCGTTTTGTGAAGAAACAATTCCGGAACACAAGTTCCACCAGCCTGAACAGTTCCGTCCACCAGCATTTTATAGGCAGTTCCGTGTTCCACAAGATTTGACTGCATATACGATTTTTCGCCAAGTTCCGTGCCTGTAAGATGAACTTGACTTACTCCCAAAGCCGCGACATCACGCAGAAGACGCTTTAACTGGATCGGTCGCGGAAATCCAATTATCATTTTTAAAGGATAAAGCGGCTTTCCGTCTGACTCCGGTTCAAAAGTAAAAAAAATCTGCTTATTTTCAATTTTAGTAATTGTCGCCGTTCCTGCCTTGCCATTAACCACACCTGCAAAAAAAGTGTCTCCTTCTCTTTTGTGAAGAATCTTGATTATATGCTCGCCGCGTTCATCAGAAAAACTTAAGGGATTTTCCAGCTCTTCTTTTTTAAAAAGACAAATGTTCATAAAGACATTTTAATATATTTACAAAAACACGTCAGCAAGTTGAACTTCTTTGCATAAATCCTGTAAAATAAGAATATGAATATTATCGTTGTTGGCAATGGCGGTCGTGAGCACACTATTGCTTGGAAAATTGCTCAGAGTTCTAATGTTGAAAAGGTTGTTTGTGTTCCTGGAAATGGCGGCACTGCAAAAGAATCTAAGTGCTGCAACGTTGAAATAAAAAATTGTGATTACATAAACGGCTCAGAAAATCCATACATTCAGATTGCAAAACATGAAAACTGCACGATGGCTGTAATCGGACCGGAAGACCCGCTTGCAGAAGGGCTGGCTGATGTTTTCTGGAACGCCGGAATTCCTTGCGTAGGACCAAAAAAGGCGGCGGCTCAACTGGAAGCTTCCAAAGACCTTTCTAAAGATTTTATGGAAAAATACGGTGTAGCCTGCGCAAAAAGCAAGACTTTTACCGAAAAAAAGGCGGCGGAAGAATATGTTAAACAGCACGGCGCTCCAATCGTAATAAAAGCGGACGGACTTGCGGCAGGGAAAGGCGTTGTTGTTGCGGCAACTGTAGACGATGCCTTGGCGGCAATCACAGACTTGATGGAATCTGGAAGAGTTGGCAATGCGGGCCAGAAACTTGTTATTGAAGATTATTTGCAGGGCGTTGAAATTTCAGTTCTTTCAGCGGTAAGCGTAGACCCGGAACATCCAGAAAATGCCTGCATTATTCCATTTTTGCCGGCACGCGACCACAAACGTCTGGAAGACGGCGCAAAAGGACCAAATACAGGCGGAATGGGTTCAGTTTGTCCGCTTGACGATGTTACGGCAGAAACAATGGCAGAATTCAACAAGACTTGTCTTGAGCCAACATTAAAAGGACTTGCTGCAGAAGGTTTTGATTACCGCGGATTCCTTTTCTTTGGCGTTATGCTTACAAAGGATGGTCCAAAACTTCTGGAATACAACGTCCGCCTTGGCGACCCTGAAACACAGTCTGTTTTGCCTCTTATGGATTTTGATTTTGTTGAAATGTGCAAGGCAATCACAGATGGAACTTTAAAAAATTTCAACTTTGCATGGAAAAAAGGTTATCAGGTAAGTCCTGTTGTTGTTTCCGGCGGATATCCGGGAAGTTACCCAAAAGGAAAAGAAATTTCTTTTGATGAATCAAAAATCTCTGAAGCAGGCGCAAAAATCTTTATCGCCGGCGCAAAACTTGAAAACGGCAAAATGCTTACAAACGGCGGCCGCGTTCTTGCATGCTCAACTTTTGGAAAAACTTTTGATGAAGCCTGGAAAAATGCATACAAGGCAATAGAAGGCGTTCATTTTGACGGTGCTTTCTACAGAAAAGACATTGGCTTACCGGGAGCGGCTGTTTCCGGCGAACTTTGATTTTTTGAACAGCGCCTCCACGGAAGAACAATCAGCAAAAATACAAAAAAAAGGTTCACAAAGTCGGGGTTACATGACCTTGTGAACCAAAAATATATAAAAGCGGGAACGGAGGCTCCCGCTTTTTTTTACTTTTATTTTTTATCTTTACTCATCATCATACTGAAGAGCAGCGTAGCCTTCTTCTCCAGTTCTGATTTTTACAACTTCTTCTACAGGGTAAACAAAGATTTTTCCATCTCCAATATGACCTGTATAAAGGGCTTTTTTAGCAGCATCGATTACAGTTCTTACAGGAACTTTTGAAACAACGATTTCAACCTTAATCTTTGGAAGAAGTGTCATTTCAACAGGCGCGCCACGGTAGAATTCGCTTGCACCTTTCTGCATACCACAGCCCATTACGTTTACAACAGTCATTCCTGTTACACCAATTGAATTCATTGCAGCCTTCAATGTGTCGAACTTTGTCTGACGTGTAACAATTACAACCTTGTTGAACTTTGCGTCTGCCGGAGCGGATGCCGTATGAACAGGAACTGCCGCCTCAACTGGAACAGATGATTTTGGAATTGTGATTCCTGCCTCTTCTGCTTCCGCATATTCTTCTGAAGTATATGTTGTCGCAAATCCTGCATAACCAGACTCAAGACCATGTTCAAGCTTATCAAGACCAACAATTTCTTCTTCTGCTGAAACACGAAGTCCGAAAATCTTTTTGATTATAATGAACGTGATTGTGATTGTAACCGCTGTCCATGCCGCTGTAGCCAGCAATCCGGTAAGCTGAATTCCAAGACACTTGAAACCGCCGCCGTAGAAAAGTCCAGCGCCAGAAATCTGGTTTGCACCGCCAGAAATCGCACGGGCAAAAGCCGGAGCGCTAGGAGTTGCAAAAAGACCAACAGAGATTGTTCCCCAGATACCGTTCAGGCAGTGAACTGCAACAGCACCAACCGGGTCATCAACACGAAGTTTGTAGTCCAAGAACCAAACACCAAACACAACAAGCAGACCAGCAACAACACCGATTATTGTAGCACCAAGGGCGTCTGTAACATCACAAGGGGCAGTGATTGCTACAAGACCAGCCAAAGATGCGTTTAAGCACATAGAAACATCAGGCTTACCGTATTTAATCCAAGTAAAAATCATACAGGCAACTGTCGCAACTGCCGGAGCAATTGTTGTCGCAACAAAGATTGAACCAAGTTCTGCTACAGAAACAGCAGCGGCACCGTTGAAACCGTACCAGCCCAACCAAAGAATAAATACACCAAGCGCGCCGATAGGAATGTTATGTCCAGGGAAAGCGTGAACTCCAGTTACTTTTCCTTCCTTGTTTTTTGTAAATTTTCCGATACGCGGACCAACCATTGCGGCACCAATCAATGCACAGATACCGCCGACCATATGAATACAGTTTGAACCGGCAAAATCGTGGAAACCAATTTGGGCAAGCCAACCGCCGCCCCATGTCCAGTGCGCTTCAATAGGGTAAACAACCGCAGAAATTACCGCAGAATATACACAGTAAGAAAGGAACTTTGTTCGTTCTGCCATTGCACCAGAAACAATTGTAGCCGCAGTTGCACAGAACACAAGGTTGAAGATAAAGTTTGACCAGTCAAAGTTCGCATAATCAGTAAATACCTGCCAGTTTGGTTTTCCGATAATACCGAAGAAAGTATTTTCACCAAGGAAAAGACCAAAACCGATTGCAATAAACATTACAGTACCGATACAAAAGTCCATCAGGTTTTTCATAATAATGTTTCCCGTGTTTTTTGCACGGGTAAAACCTGTTTCAACCATTGCGAAACCAGCCTGCATCCAAAAAACAAGGGCAGCACCTAAAAGAAACCACACGCCCCACAAGTCGCTGGAAACGGACTTTATCGCTTCCATTAAAGCAGCAGAATCCATAACTATACCTCCAAACTGCAAAAAAAATGACGCGCAGACAGCATAAGGAATTTCCAAATCTGTCCGCACGCCATTGTGCATACCAAAAATTTTTCAATCTTTAACAAAGTTAAAAATCAAATAAAAAAAGCGACAAGAATTTGCCTTTACAAATTCTTGTCGCCCTTGACGTAGATAGTTATATAAAATTTCAAAAAAAAATGCAAGAGAAGATTAAAAATTTATTAAATTTTTAATAATTCGTTTATAATATCTGTATGAAAAAAAGGCGAATTATCTGTCTACGCTATCCTTTTCTAGCAAGAACGGTATAACACCAATAACTGTGATCCCTTTTTCATCTAAATATCGTTTTTGATTTCCACCGACAACAACTATCTTTTTAAAAAAATCACCGGTATTCAATAGAGATTTCTCTTCCTGTATTTTCTTATCAGGCTCATTAATATTGAATGCAGACTGAATATAAATTTTGTTGAAGCCCTGATTTACAATAAAATCTATTTCATAATTACTTTTTTCCTGAATTCCATTTTTCATGGAAGAAACATGAACTACTCCCACATCTACAGAATAGCCTCGGGAAACAAGCTCATTGAAAATTATGTTTTCCATAATGTGACTTCTTTCCTGCTGACGAAAATTTAATCTTGCATTTCTAAGTCCAATATCAACTGCATAATATTTAACTGGAAAATCAAGATAGGACTTTCCTTTTACATCAAATCGATTTGCCTTTTTTATTATGAAAGAGTCTTCAAGATATTCCAGATAATTTTTTACTGTATGGTCAGACAGTTTTAACTGCTGTACAGAAGTCAGCGTGTTATTAAGTCTATGGGGATTTGTAAGCGAACCTACCGAAGAAAAGATTACGTCTATCAGTCCGCTCAACGGGCCTTCATCTTTCAATTTATATCTTTCTTTAATGTCTGCAATGTAAATCTTTGTAAAAAGATTTTTCAGGTACTCTGCTTTTTCTGCTTCATTTTTTTCAAGCACAGCAAGGGGCATCCCTCCATAAGTCATGTATTCTTCCCACGCATCTGCTTTTTCAAGCCCAGAATATTCATAGTATTCTTTAAACGAGAGCGGAAATATCTGAATTTCACATCCTCGGTCTCGGAAATTCGTTGCAACATCTTTTGAAAGCAACCTTGAATTGCTACCAGTAACATAAATATCAAGATTTTTTCGTGCCATCAAGTCATTCAATATGTCATAGAAAGTCGTATATAAAAGATTCATATCCTCTTTCGGAACAGAACTTTCATCTATTCCATCTTTTTTTACACGATAGCAAAGCTGAATTTCATCTATAAAGATATAAAATTTTTCTGTTTCGTTAGTATTCTGCAAAATATATTCGTAAAGTTTATTCGGATTTCTGCAATCTTCAGAAGTTTTCTTATCAAGCGAAATCTGAATTATGTGGGAGTCATCAATACCTAGAGAATTCAAATAGCCTTTATATAATTCAAAAAGAAGATAAGATTTTCCACAACGTCTTATGCCTGTAATGATTTTAATCAGACCATTTTCCTTTTTGGAAATAAGACGATTCAGATATTCATCACGCCTAATCAATTAAAACTCCTACTGCAAAGTTTATTCTTTTTAGAACCTACTTTGCAGTAGGAGTATAAACCAACTTTCCCTTTTGTACAATCACTGCAAACTTTATTCTTTTTAGAACCTACTTTGCAGTAGGATTTATTTTGTAAAAAAAACAGGCGCCAAACCAGAAAAAATCTGATTCAACACCTGTTTTCTGATTTATGCGATGATTGACAATGCCGACTTTCACAGCAAAGCAACCACCGCACCGACAAAATCGATTAAACTCTGTACAGCAAATCCTCGTAGCTTGGGAATGGTTTGTACTCTTCGCCAAGCAGCGGTTCAATTTCGTCTGCAACAGCGCGCGCTTCTGCCATTGCTGGAATAACTTTGTCCGCATAGGCTTTTGCAACTGCCATAACATCGCCGCTAGCCTTTGCGGCAAGATGGATTTTTGAAAGTGACTCAGTTTTTGCAGCCAAATCTCCAGTAAGAGCATCAAGTTTTGTGAGCAATGCGCTTTCAGCAGATGCTTTTGCAGAAGGAACAACTGCCTTAAGATTAACAACTGTTCTTGAGACAGCCGCAATGTATTTGTATGCAGCCGGCAGAATGTCCTTGTTAATCATCTCAAGCATTGTCTCAACTTCGATGTTCAAAAGCTGGGCATATTTTTCAAGCTTAATCTCATAGTGGCTTTCCATCTCTTCTTTTGTGTAAACGCCTGTATCTGTGTAAAGTTTGACATTCTTTTCATCAAGATAGTGCGCAACTGCATCCGGAGTTGTTCTGAGCTCAAGAAGTCCGCGTTTTGCAGCCTCTTTTTTCCAGGACTCATCGTAGCCGTTTCCGTTGAATACGATTCTCCAGTGGGCTTTTACTTCTCGTTCAATAAGAGTGTTCAAAGATTTTTCAAAATCAGCTGCACCTTCAAGCTCATCAGCAAAAGATTTAAGAGTTTCCGCAACAATCGCGTTCAATGTTGTGTTTGGACCTGCCAAAGAAACATTTGAGCCGGCAGAACGGAATTCAAACTTGTTTCCTGTAAATGCAAAAGGAGAAGTTCTGTTTCGGTCTGTTGAATCCTTTGGAATTGGTGGCAGAACATCAACACCGATTGTCATCTTTGATTTCTTGTCAGCCGAATATGGCTTTCCTTCAACAATTGATTCAAGAACGCGGTAAAGTTCATCGCCAAGATAAACGGAGATGATTGCCGGAGGCGCCTCGTTCGCTCCAAGTCGGTGGTCGTTTCCGGCAGAAGCTACAGAAATGCGGAGCAAATCCTGGTTTTCGTCAACAGACTTTAAGATTGCTGTAAGGAAAAGAAGGAACTGCGCATTTGATTCTGGAGTTTTTCCCGGTTCAAGAAGGTTTTCGCCTTCATTTGTAGACATTGACCAGTTATTGTGCTTTCCAGAGCCGTTAAGTCCCGCAAATGGTTTTTCGTGCAAAAGACATTCCAAACCGTGGCGTTTTGCAACTTTTCGCATAACTTCCATTGTAAGCTGGTTCTGGTCAACCGCGATGTTTGTTGTGCTGAAAATCGGAGCCATCTCGTGCTGAGCCGGAGCAACCTCGTTGTGTTCAGTCTTTGAAAGAATTCCGTACTTCCATAACGTTTCGTTCAAATCTTCCATATACTTTACAATGCGTGGATTCAACGCCGCAAAATACTGGTCATCCATTTCCTGACCTTTAGAAGGTTTTGCGCCGAACAAAGTGCGTCCTGTCATGCGGAGGTCTTTTCTCTGTGACCATAATTCGTGGTCAACAATAAAATATTCCTGTTCCGCACCAACAGTTGTAGCAACATGGCTTACAGTTTTTCCAAAAAGCTTAAGGATTCGTTTTGACTGCTTGTCCAAGGCTTCCATAGAACGAAGCAAAGGTGTTTTCTTGTCAAGAGCCTCTCCTGTGTAAGAACAGAATGCAGTTGGAATACAAAGTGTGTGTTCCTTGATAAAAGGATAAGAAGTCGGATCCCAGACTGTATAACCACGGGCCTCAAAAGTTGCTCGGTGTCCGCCAGACGGGAAAGAAGAAGCATCAGGTTCTCCTTTTACAAGTTCCTTTCCACTGAAAGACATGATTACTGATCCATCATCCTGAGGATTAATAAAAGAATCGTGTTTTTCAGCAGTAATACCAGTCAATGGCTGAAACCAGTGCGCAAAATGAGTAGCGCCTTTTTCAATAGCCCAGTCTTTCATTGCGTGGGCAACAACATTGGCTACATCAAGTTCAAGAGGAGCGCCAGAATCAAGAGTCTTCTTGAGAGCCTTAAAAGTTTCCTTAGGAAGGCGGTCTTTCATCACTTTCTGATTAAAAACCATGCTTCCAAATAATTCAGGTACATTTGTCATTATAACCTAACCCCCAGTATATAATTTATTTTTTGCAAAAAAAAAAAGCGATGTGAATTTCAACTAAACAAATTAGAAAAAATTCACATCGCCATTGATG
>CAVGBY010000020.1:0-10180 GCA_963627355.1 uncultured Prevotella sp.
GATTTGCGGTTGAAAAAAATCTGAAAGAAGATGCGCTTCCTTGCGGATTTGTTGTTTATTCAGAATATCCTGTGGTGATTGTGGATTTTCTTGTTGAAAAGGCAAGGGTGGGTTTTGACTGCTCAAAAGAAATTCCGTTTTTCGGAGTTTCCTGCAATGGCGGAAGTTTTTCAAAAAATCTGAATTCCTTTGATTTTTCTGGCTGCCCGCAGGTTTTTCCGGTTGAAAATACGCGTTATTCAGTTATGCCAAAAATTGAGCTGGAATTTTCTGCGGATTCGGCGGTTCAAAACGAAAATTCTCCGCAGAATTTAAATTCAATAAAGATGAATGCAGGCGGTGATGTTTTTACGGTCAGAATGTTTCCGGGTAAAAATGAAAATTTAATTCAGACTTCAACATTGACAGTTCCGTTCAGTTACTATGAGATTACTGAAAATTCTTCCCGCGTCTCAAAACTTTTGATGACAACGAACGAGCCGGATTTGATTCCTGCTGAAACAGACAAAGTTCTTGTTCCGCTAAAAACAGATTTGGGGCTTGTGCTTTCAAGCAAAAATTCAACCTGGCGGACAAAGGATTACGAGGTTTACGAATGGAACGCTTTTCCGGGAATTTTATTTTTTGACACGCTGAATTATTCTGTTCAGGACCAGTTTTTCAGGCGGCTCGCTTTTTTTGCTGAAAAAGCCGGATTTAGAGGCAGGCTTCTTACTGATTCTGAGCTTGGTGATATGCACGGTTACAATGCGCACGATTACAGTGCGGAAAGTCTTGCTTCATTCTTTACGGCCTGTGAAAGGCAGAACTTTAAAATCTCCCGGAAAGAAAATATTTTAAAAGAAATTCTGATAAAAAATGGCGTTATTGTTCCAGATTCAGGCTCTTACAGGGCTGGAAAAGGGGCAGTGATTTCAATTTCGCGGGAATCTCCGGCTTATCTGCGTCAGTCGCTTACAGCACACGAGGCCTGGCACGGAATATTCTTTACAGACGAGAATTTCCGGAACGCTGTTGCCGCCGTTTATTACACCGTGGATTCAAACACAATGTCTTTTATGAAAGGTTACTGGGCAAGCCAGAAAGGCTTAGGCTACGACCAGGACGATGAATATCTTATGCAGAATGAATTTATGGCTTATCTTATGCAGCAGCCGCTCAATTCTGTTTCCGGGTATTTTATCCATGTGGCAAACCGGGGATCTGTAATGTCATATCAGAAGGAACTTTGCGACTGGGTAAAAAATACAAAGGCCCAGACTTTTGAGGATGCGTGCCGGGTGCTGGACTCTTACGCGTCTGACAACTGGAACTTGGCTAGCGGCAGGGTTGCGTTGATTACAAGAAACTGAAAACTGCCGGATAGGGCGAGTGCCGCCTTATTTCAGGTCTGAGTTGAATTCCTGTTCCGCCCCGACTGTTGTCGGCGGTCCATGACCTGGAAGAAGAATTGTGTTTTCCTGCTGGGAAAGAATTTTTTCCTCTACATTTCGTCTTAAAAGGTGTTTTGAGTAGCTTGAATTTGTCGAGCCTAGTTTTCCTGCAAAAATTGCATCACCTGTAAAAATTGCGTTTCCAATCTGGTAAGCCATGGAATCAGAAGAATGACCCGGAAGATTCATGTAGCGGACCAAAAGACCTGCGGTATGCAGTGTTCCATCTCCGGTAATTACATTTGTCTTGTCGCCGTCAAGCTCAAGGTCTGCTCCGTAGATTTTTGGCGTGTAGATTTTTAAAAGAGTTTTTAGTCCGTGAACGTGGGTGTTGTGGTTGTGTGTGACAAGGACTGCCACAAGTTTTAAGTTGTTGTCCTCAATTCTTTTTATTATTTCTTCTGTAAGTTTCCCGGGGTCAATCAGAATCGCCTCGTTTGTCTTTTCATTTGCGATTATATATGTGTTTGAAAATCCGCCTGTATTCAAGTGAAAATAAATTTTCATAAAACCGCTCCAATATCTGAATTTCCGCCTGAATTCGCAATATCTTTTGAAAGCTCGCTGCCGCTCAAGTCAAAAACTGCCTCGCGAGTGTTGGACATTTTAAATGAGACATTTTCCTGTCTGACTCCATGGAACAGGACTTTTTTTAGGTTGCAGTTTCGGAACGAAATGTTCACAAGGGTTGAATTTATAAAGCGGGAATTGTACAGGTCTGAATCATCAAATGAGGACTGGACCGCGTTGATTCCGTTGTAGTTGTTCTGAAGAAGTTCACTTGCCGTAAAAAGTGTCCTGGAGAAAGTGCATCCGGCAAAAGATGTAAAATGAATGTTGCTTTCTATTATATTGCAGTCCGTAAAAACCGCAAAATCAAAAATGCTCATGCGGCTTCTAAGACCTTTTGAATGAACATTTGTGAAAGTGCAGCGCTGGAAATTGCATCCATAGAATCTTTTTCCTGAAAAATCCATGTCCGCAAATGTAAGTCCGTTTGCGCAAAGCCCGACAATCTTTTCGTGTGTGTTTATATAATTTATCACATCCTGATGGACCTTCCCAGGATTAGGCGAATGGTCGATGCAGTAATTTTTTTCTTCTGTGATTTCGCCGGTTTCATTAAAAGTTGAGACCGCAATGTGATGACAGGCTCTTACAAGGCATTTGTTCATTGAAAACATAAAAAAATGTTAAACCATTGCGGTTGTTTAGTCAAATCTTTATTATTCTTGTTATGAGCGTAAATTTTGCATTTCTTGATTCTGGAACAGGCGGACTTCCATATTTAAAATATTTAAAGACTGAAAAACCTGATGCTACTTGCGTTTACGTTGGTGATACAAAAAATTTCCCTTATGGCGAAAAATCCCGTGGTCAAATAATAGAAAAAGCCACTGGCTGCGTAAAAAAGATAATTGAAAAATGGAATCCGGATGCGATAGTTGTGGCGTGCAATACAATTTCAGTTTCCGCGTTGGATGAGCTTAGAAAAACATTCCCGGAAACTCCATTTATTGGAACCGTTCCCGCGATAAAACCTGCCGCAAAAATCACAAAGTCAAAAAAAATCGGACTTCTTGCGACAAATGCGACTGTAAATCATCCTTATACAAAAAAACTGATTTCAGATTTTGCAGGCGACTGCGAGGTTTATTCTATTGGCGCTCCGGAACTTATCAGTTTTATTGAGCACAAATATTATTATTCAACCCATGCGGAACGGGTTCGGGCGGCAGAAGATGCCTGCGATTTTTTTAGGAAAAACGGCTGTGATGTGATTGTCCTGGCCTGCACCCATTTTCTGAATATGACAGATGAGATAAAAGAGGCTGCCGGGGAAGAAATAAAAATTGTGGATTCCCGAGCGGGGGTTACGCGCCATGCGTTCGATGTTGTTCCTGAAGAAAAAATTTCTGCGTTGAACAAATTCCATTCAGAACTCTACGTTACAGGATTTACGGAAAGCAACGACAGCCAGCGTTATATTTCTTTTTGTCAGCATAATGACATAAAATTCGGCGGTCTTTTGGAATAAAAATCACGTAAAATATCGCATAAAATCTTTTAATTCTGTATAATTTTTTCTATGGCTAAAATTCAGATGAAAAATGCTATCGCAGAGCTCGATGGCGACGAAATGACACGTGTATTGTGGAAGGTTATAAAGGATGAGCTTCTTTTGCCTTATATCGATTTAAAAACTGAATACTTTGATCTTGGCCTTAAAAGCCGTGATGATTCAGACGACAAAATAACTTATGAAGCGGCAGAGGCAATCAGGCGGCTTGGTGTCGGCGTAAAATGCGCGACAATCACTTCAAATGCGGCTAGGATGGAAGAATACAAGTTGAAGAAACTTACTCCTTCCCCGAATGGAATTCTGCGCGGTGAGCTTGACGGAACAATTTTCCGCGCTCCGATTTTTGTAAAAAATATTGCCTGTAATGTAAAATCATGGGAAAAACCGATTGTTCTTGGCCGCCACGGTTACGGTGATGTATATAAAAACTGCGAGATAAAAACTCCCTGCGCGGGAACTGCGGAACTTGTTTTCCATGGCGAAGACGGAACAGAAATCAAAAAGACAATTCAGGTTATGAAAGGTCCTGGAATTATTCAGGGAATCCACAACCTTGACGCTTCAATCGAAAGTTTTGCGCGCTGCTGCTTTAACTACGGTCTTGACCAGAAAATCAGCGTATGGCTTGGAACAAAAGACACAATCTCTAAAACCTACGACGGAAATTTCAAGGCGATTTTCCAGAGAATTTATGACGAGGAATTCAAGGAAAAGTTTGAAAAAGCCGGAATTGAATATTTCTACACATTGATTGACGATGCTGTTGCCCGGGTTATGAAGTCAAAGGGCGGATTTTTGTGGGCCTGCAAAAATTATGACGGCGACGTTATGAGCGATATGATTGCATCCGCGTGCGGAAGCCTTGCGATGATGACAAGTGTTCTTGTTTCACCGAACGGTCAGTTTGAGTACGAGGCGAGCCACGGAACTGTCCAGAAGCACTATTACCGCTATCTTAAGGGCGAAAAGACTTCTACAAATCCGGTTGCGACAATTTTTGCCTGGACAGGCGCTCTAAAAAAACGCGGCGAGCTTGACGGAACAAAAGATTTGGTTGAATTCGCTGAAAAACTTGAAAAGGCAACTCTTTCTGCAATAGAAGACGGATTTATGACAGGCGATCTGGCGAGCCTTGCAAATCCACCTGCAAAAAAAATCCTGAACAGCTGGGAATTTATCGCGGAGATAAAAAGCAGACTTTAGATTCCTGAAAAATCAGATTGTTTTTTCATAAAAATAGCCACAGTTTTGAATATTATTCATCGCTGTGGCCGTTTTTTTTAGAAGTTGACAACTCTTAGGATTTTTCCTTTTAAAATCATAAGAATTAAATCAAGGAACCATATAATGTTCCATCCCAAAAAAAGACGCAGAATTCCTGCTACAAATTTCTTTTCCTGAAAACGTGTTACAAAACCGCAAATCCAAGAAGTTACCGGAATAATTGCAAGAATCACGCTGATGAGTCTTCCTGCTCCAAAATAATCTTTTCCTTTTTTAGCCATTTTTTGTACTCCTAAAAAAAATTGATTCTTAATTTTCTGTCAGATATTTCATTTTGTCAAATATTTATATCGTGTTTACAAAAAAAAGCACAATTACTAGAATAATAGCATTATGATAAAAAGAAATTCAGGATTTAAAAATTTAACTGCGGGATATTTGTTCCCGGAAGTAGCTCGCCGCCGACGCGAGTATCAGGAAAAAAATAAAGATGCTAAAATCATCAGTCTTAGCATAGGAAACACGACAGAACCGCTTCCTAAATTCATTGCAAAGGCAATGGCTGACTATTCTATGGCTCTTTCAACTGTGGAAGGTTATTCCGGCTACGGTGACGAGCAGGGAAATTCTGCTTTGCGCGCGAAAATTGCGGAAGTCTGGTACAAAGGAATGGCAACTCCGGATGAGGTTTTTATTTCTGACGGCGCAAAATGTGATATTGCCAGAATTCAGACTTTGTTTGGCTCAAAAGTAAAGGTTGCGGTTCAGGATCCTTCTTATCCTGTTTATGTTGATGGTTCTGTAATAATCGGCGCGGCTGGTAAAAACTCGGGAAAAGGCTATAAGGGCGTAACTTATATGCCTTGTGTTCCGGAAAACAGTTTTTTCCCGGATCTTTCAAAAATCAGGAAGAACAGTCTGATTTATTTCTGCTCTCCGAACAATCCGACAGGTGCCTGCGCAACAAAAGAAGATTTAAAGAAGCTTGTTGATTTTGCGAACGAGAACGGATGCATTATTATTTATGATGCCGCTTACCGCGAATTCATCCGTGATGAAAAACTTCCAAAGACAATTTTTGAAATTGAAGGAAGCCGGACTTGCTCGATTGAAATCAATTCCTTTTCAAAGCCGGCAGGTTTTACCGGAGTTCGTCTTGGCTGGTCTATTGTGCCGAATGAGTTGAAATTTGCGGATGGCTCAAGCGTGAACAAGGACTGGAACCGTGTGATGACAACTTTGTTCAATGGCGCTTCAAACGTTGCCCAGGCCGGCGGATTGGCTTGTCTTGAGCCGGAAGGAATCAAGGCGATGAAAGACGTTATTGATTATTATCTGGTCAATGCAAAAAAAATTGAAGAAACTTTAAAAGGTGAAAACTTTAAGAAAATCGGCGTTGAAATTTATTCAACAGGAAACAGTCCTTACGTATGGGCAAAATTTCCCGGCAAAAAAAGCTGGGATGTCTTTGACTTGATTCTGGACAAGTGCCACATCGTTACAACTCCAGGTTCCGGTTTTGGACCTAGCGGAGAAAGTTTTATCCGTTTCAGCTCGTTTGGGCATCAGAAAGATGTGAACGAGGCGTGCGAGCGTCTTTCTAGGCTTGAATTTTAGTTTCAGCCTAGAACTGGGTCTTGTAACCGATATTTAGTTTAAACGCAGAGCCATAATTTCCGTCTAGAATGTCGGTTATTTTGGCCTGCAACATTCCGTGGATAGTTCCGTTGTAGAAATTTGTAGAGATGTACGGGGCTATAAGCACGGTGTAATCATCTTCAAAAAGTTCCTTTGTGTGCTTTACTAAATCCATAAAATTCTTTTCGGGGAATGAAAGCGCTCCGTTTATTCCAAAAACAAACATCTTGTTCTTTATGTAAAGATTGTCTGTAAAAATATTCAGGTTTGCGCCAAAGGTGTCATTTATAAAAATAAAGTCATCAACTGTGTCCTGCGGAAGGCTGAATACCGTAAGATGGAGCTGGAATTTTCTAGTCCTGAACCTAGGTTCAAAAAGCAGGTAGGCCGCATTTTCATCAATCTTTGGCTGGCTGTCGCTTTTTGTAAATTCAATGTCAGAAACTCCTGCCTGCATAAAAAGTGAAGTGGTGTAGCTGTTTCCAATCAGCATATTTACTCCGGCTCGCCAGTAAAGCTTGTCGATTATTACAAACGCATCCTGGCTGTCGCTCTTTTTTAACGGCATTCCAATTCCGCCTGCAAAATCAAACGTAAAAAATCTGTAGACACCGGCAAATCTTAAGTCTGAATTAAGGCAATAGCTGTCATCAAGCTCGTGGTTTACATAAACGTAAAGTCCAAGGGCAATCGGCTGCGCATTAAAATGGATTATGTCCGAGCCGCCGACACCAAAAGTAGGATAAATTACAGAACCGGAAAGACCAAGCCATCCTTCCGTGATTTTAGAGGCAATCGACTGGATTCCGAACTGCCGCCTAAGAAAAATATCCGAGCCGATTGGTTCGTAAGTTCCGCAGAAAAAACTAAGGTAGTTCGCGGCATCTAAAAGTTGTCTTCTGAAAATGATTGAAAGCTCATCGATTTGGAAAGTTCCTGGAGTTTCATTAAAAACTGAGTTTTCAATAAGGTCTTCTGTTGCAAGAGAAAATTCCGCATGCGCAAATACATTCTCGGAAAGGCTGAACTGTCCTGAAAAAAACGACTGGAATTTCAGTTCCGGGTCAAACGAGGATTTGCTTGAAGAGGTAAAATCAGTCTTTACTCCCGCAAAGCCGCTGAAAAAAACTTCTGCAAAAGAGAATGTTCCCAGCATAAAAAAAACTGCTGCTACGGTTAAAAATTTTATTTTTCTGCTTGCCATAATGAACTCCAAAATATTTTTCCTCTCTGTATATCGGCATTTTTCCTGTGTTTCATTACAAAATTCTGATTGTTTCAGTGTTTTGCCTATGATTTTAATTAACTTGAAATCTTAAAAAAGTGTTATATAATTGGGCGTATGAGCGATTATTTAGATCCTGACAACGAAGAATTACTTAAAGATTTTTTTGCCGAGGCTGAGCAGCAGGTTGAAACTCTTGAAAGCAATATTTTGGTGATTGAAAGCGATCCTTCAAATCATGAGGCTGTTGACGAGATTTTCCGTGCGGCCCACACTTTAAAGGGCGGTTCGGCCACCGTGGAAATGAATGAGCTGTCGGAATTTACCCATAAAGTGGAAGATGTCCTTGATGAAATTCGTTCAGATAGACTGCAGGTTACAGAAGATATAATAGATATACTCCTTACATCAATTGATGTCATAAAGGCGATGCTGGAGGAGAGGCAGAACGGATCTGTTTACGGTGATGACGTTTCCGGACTTGTTGAAAAACTTGAGTCTTATGTTCCGAAAAAAGATTCAAAGAAAAAACATTCTGCGCCGCCATCGGGGTTTGGCCCGAAATTAGAAAAAGTTGAGCCGCCTGCTGTTTCCGCTCCGGTTGTGCCAGCCGCGGCTTCTGCGGTTCCTGCAAATCCGTTCAGTTATCCGCCTCTTTCAGAAGAAGAATTTGAAGAGCTTAAGGGTGCCTGCGATGGAAACCAGAAAGTCTGGCGTGTCGCAGTAAAATTTGACGAGAACAATCCGATGAATTCCGTTGGAGGAATTCAGGTGTTTGCCGCGCTGAAAGCCCTTGGAAGCGTTCTGAAAACTGTTCCTGATTTTGACGCGCTTTACGAAGATGAATTTTACGAATGTGTCTACTATTATATGGCATCGGATTCAACTGCGGACAAGATTGAAGATGTCGCGTTTCTTGGCGATGTGACGGTTGCAACCGATGCGCAGGAAATTACAGGCGCGGTTGCAGGAAATTCCAATGCGCCGGGAGAAGCGGCTTCTGTTCCAGACGAGCAGGTTTCTTTAGAGCAGCAGAATTCCCCGCGGGAAAAAACAGAAAAAAATCCGGCGGAAGAAAGTCAGCCGGGAGAGCCTGCCGGACAGATTCTGCAGACAGATGAAAAAAAACAGCCGGCGGCGGCAAAACCTGTTCCCGCTGCAAAAAATTCTGCGGCAAACCAGCAGAATTCAATTTTGCGCGTCGATTCAAAGCGTGTTGATTATCTTTTGAACCTTGTAAGCGAAATAGTAATCACTAAAGCGTCGTTCAATCAGCTTTCTGCAAATCTTACCGCCGCGCTGGTGGATTTTCATACAAACGAAATTTTACGCCGCGAAAAAATGCGTCAGTTTATGGAGATGCTTCCGACATATCTGGAGTCTCTTCAGCACGGAAAAACTATCAACGAAGTCAAGACTGAAATCAGCCGTTCATTTGGCTCTTTTTCGGATGGGGCGGGCGATGACGATTCAAATTTAAAATCTCTTTCCATAAAACTCCGCTCTTCAACCCAGAATCTTGGCAGAATTGCCGGCGAGCTTCAGGAAGGCGTAATGAAAATCAGGATGGTTCAGATTAACCAGATTTTCAGCAGATTTCCACGTGTTGTCCGTGATTTGCAGCGTGACCTGAACAAAAAAATTAATCTTGTGATAGAAGGTGAGGACACAGAACTTGACAAGGCAGTTGTAGAGGATCTGCTTGACCCGATTATGCATTGTGTGCGTAATTCCTGCGACCACGGAGTTGAAAGTCCGGAAGAGCGTGTTGCGGCCGGAAAACCGGAAACCGGAACTGTTTTGCTAAAGGCCTCGAACGAGGGAAATCTTATAATAATCGACATTTCTGATGACGGCGCCGGAATTGATTCTGAAAAAGTCCGCAGAAAGGCGATTGAAAAAGGCATAATTCACCCGGATAAAGTTCTTTCTGAAAACGAAATCCATCAGCTTATATTTGAACCGGGATTTTCTACTGCGGATAAAATTTCAAAGGTTTCAGGCCGCGGTGTAGGACTTGACGTTGT
Source organism: uncultured Prevotella sp. (assembly GCA_963627355.1). Lineage (GTDB taxonomy): Bacteria > Spirochaetota > Spirochaetia > Treponematales > Treponemataceae > Treponema_D. The sequence goes on from CAVGBY010000020.1 coordinate 9,631, forward strand.
AAAGACAATGATTGACAAGCTGAACGGAACGGTGAACGTTACTTCTGAAAAAGGCAAGGGTACTACGTTCAGTATACGGCTTCCGCTTACGCTTGCGATTATCCAGGGTCTTTTAGTCCGCGTCGGAAAAGAAATTTATTCAATTCCGATTGCGTCGGTCATTGAAAGCCAGAGAATTCTTCATTCTGAGATAAAAACCATCGATAATTATGAGGTTTTAAACCTTAGAAATGAAGTTATCAGCGTTCTTAGACTTTCAAGATTGTTTGGAATAAAAGAAAATTCTGGCGGTGAATACTGCAATATTGTAATTGTCGGCTCAAAAGACAGGAAAGTTGGCGTTATGGTTGATTCCCTGATTGGCGAGGAGGATGTTGTGATAAAACCTCTGAAAGATCAGTATACGGCTTCCCCGGGGATTGCGGGCGCTTCAATTTTGGGAGACGGTTCAGTTTCATTGATTATTGATGTCAGCCAGCTTCTTGAGCTAAGCATAAAAATGGATGCGGCTTCCCAGTCAAAAATGACTGGCGCTAAGTGAGGTTTGTAT
>CAVGBY010000020.1:10249-18497 GCA_963627355.1 uncultured Prevotella sp.
ACCCTTGAATCTATTCTAATTTCTGATGACAATATGAATCTTGCTTTGTCGGCACGGCAGGAATCTCTGGAAGAACGCAAAGTTCAGGAAACCGTTGATTTTAAGATGGTTACTTTTTCGATTGCCGGAAAAGATTACGCGATTGACATTATGTACGTAAAGGAGATAGCCAAAGCCGGACAGTTTACGTATGTTCCTAACACGCTTCCTTTTGTTGTGGGCGTTTACAATCTCCGTGGCGAAATTATCCCGATTCTTGATTTAAGGATTTTCTTTAATATCCGTGACACAAAGGATGAGGAGTCAAAATTTCAGAATCTGCTGATTCTTACGGTTGATGACCAGACTTTTGGTGTTATTGTTGACAAGATTGACAAGGTTGTTGGAATCCAGAGAAGTTCAATTCAGCCTTCGCACCCGCTTTTTGCAGACATAAATATAAAATATATCGCCGGCGTTGTTGAAAATAACAAGCATCTTTACATTATTCTTGATGTTGAGCGGATTTTTTCTAAAAAAGACGAAAATGATTCAAAATCCGAAAAACGTCTGTCAGAAATTCATGCTGAAAAAAACGCTTCAACGCAGGATTCCACGGCGGAAGGTTCGGTGCCGCAAACTGTAAAAAATGAAGAGAAATCTGCTGCGCAGGAAAAAACTGGATCTAATGAAAAATCAGAAAATCTACAGTCGGAAACGGCTTCTGTTCCGGGTTCTGATGAAAAAGTTTCTGAATGTAAAGAGGAGATTCAGGATGTTCAGAATGTTGAGGACATTGAAGATATTGAAGAGCATAAAAAAGATTTGTCTGATGAAAACTACAGGTTTGTGGTGGGTGCCCTTAAGCAGTTCGGAAATTTTGTTGTAAGCCCATTGAACGAAAACTGGATAAAAAGCCGGTATGAAAAGTGGCTCCAGGAAAAAAATGCAGATTCTGTGCAAATTCAGAATGTTGCCGATGCCACGGAATTTTTAAAGCCTTTCTGGTCATCTTGCACGGATTCGTGGTGGTCGGACGAGTATGCGGAAAATCTTTTTAATCTTTTGCCGGAGAACAGCGCGAAACAGATTGTCGTCTGGAATCCTGGCTGTGGCAAAGGAAAAGAAACTTATTGCCTTGCCTGCGTTCTTGCAAAAAAATATCCCGGGTCAAAAATAAGGGTCTATGCGCAGGATATTGACCTTCTTAGCGTTTCGAATGCTCCTATGCTTACTGTTCCGGAAGATTCTGGAAGCGGATGGCTTTCCTCATATCTTGTAAAAACTGCTTCCGGGGAAAATACTTTTAGCCAGCAGATAAAAGATTCGATTATGTTTGAATACCACGACTGCAGGAATACAAATGTGCTTCCAATGGTTGACTTGATTTTTGCGCGGGATTTGCTTTCTTTTATGGACGAAGAGTCGCAGAATCTTGTTCTTGGCGATTTTTCTGAAAAATTAAAGGGAAACGGCTCTGTTATTCTTGGCGAAAACGAAATTATCTATAACTCATCGGAGTTTCTTGAACATACAGAAGGCGCGCTTACAGCGTTTACTAAACAATAAATACTGGAGGTTTGTGATGAGAGTCGAGTATATCAATCCGTTTGTCGAAACATCCTATAGGGTCTTAAAGGAAGTTCTTGGCGATGCTGAAGTAAAAAGAGGTGAGCTTTATCTAAAGTCTACAGCAGTGCCGGTCATGGGTGTCGCCGCCCTGGTAGGACTTGCCGGGGATGTTGAAGGCCGGGTTCTTTTTGATATGACTATGGAAACCGCAATCAATATTGCGTCAAAAATGAACGATGAAAAATTGGAGTCATTCAACGAGCTTGCAAAGGCTACAATCAGCGAGCTTGCGAACATTATTACGGCGCAGGCTGTAACAAAACTGCATGAGCTTAATTTTAAGTTTGACCTTACACCACCTGCCTTGTTTGCCGGTCAGCAGATGGAAATTGCCGCGCTTGGAGGCGGCTCTGAAAATGTTGAGGCTTTGATAGTTCCTCTTATCACCGAATATGGTAAAATAGAGGTTAATGTCGCTATTCGTGAGCGTGCGTAAAATTTGGAGTAAAATATGAAAACAGTACAAGATTTTCCATCAATCAATGAACGTGCCCCAGATGGACGAAAAGAAGACGGATCTGCGTTCCGTGTGATGATTGTTGACGATTCAATGTTTGTTGCAAAGCAGCTTGGACAAATCCTTACAAGCGAAGGATATGAGGTTGTCGCTACTGCCGCAGACGGAAAAGAAGGTGTTGAAAAGTACAAGGAGCTTGCTCCTGATGTGGACCTTGTTACAATGGATATTACAATGCCAAGGATGGACGGAATTACCGCATTGGAACAGATTATGACATTTGATAAGAATGCGAGAGTTGTAATGGTCAGCGCCCTTGGAAAAGAGGAGCTTGTAAAAAAATCGCTTTTGCTTGGCGCGAAAAATTACATTATCAAGCCTTTAGACCGAAAAAAGGTTCTTGAACGCATTTCAGCGTGCCTTCATGTTTAAAATTATAGGGTAAGATATTTTACTTTATTCAGTTTTTTGATTATAGTAGGAATATGAATAAAATACGTATTCCTGCTGTAATCACATTTGCTGCGTCCTTATTATTTACTCTTTTTTCTTTTAGTTTTTCTTTTGATGTTTCCCTGCTGGCTTTTCCTTTGAGTCTGGCAGGAACGTTTTTTCTTTTTTATTTTCTGCTGAATAAGACTGTCCGTCTGGAACAGTATGAGTCTGTTGTGTTCTCGGTAAAATTTCTTCAGTATATTCCGTTCGTTCATCTGGCTTCTTTTGTTCTGCGGCGTGCCGGAAAAAACGGCACTTATTACTGGTATGACGTTGTTACAGTTTTTCTCTGGTGCGTAGTTTTTGTTTCATCTCTGGTTGTCCTGTATTTTTTTAAGGAAAAACGGATTTTTTCTCTGAATCCTGAATGGAAAAAAATTGCGGAAAAAAATAAAGGCTCCGGAATAATCTCTGCAAAGAAAGTTACTCCAAAATCAGTTTTTTTTGAGGCTTTAGACTGGATTGACGCGCTTGTTCAGGCAGTCTTTATGGTTCTGCTTATCCAGATTTTTGTGCTTCAGCTTTACGTTATTCCTTCTGAGTCAATGGTTCCATCTTTTTTGATTGGCGACCGTGTTGTTGTCCTGAAAACTCCGAGCGGACCGAAATTTCCTCTTAGCGATGTTGGAATTCCTTGCCTTAAAAAATATAAACGCGGTGATGTCATTGTATTCCGGAATCCGCATTATTCTTTTGACAGAAAGTCTGAGGTACGTACTGTTGTTTCCCAGATTGTTTATATGCTGACTTTTACAACTGTGAACCTTAATGTTGATGAAGATGGTCAGCCAAAGGCGGATCCGCTTGTAAAAAGAATTTGTGGCGAGCCGGGGGAGCAGCTTGTTATGCAGGATGGAACTCTTTATTCCCGGACTGCGGCAAACGATGAATTTCTGCCGGTTCAGATGGATTCGAAATTCGCATGCTGGAATCTGGCTCCTGTTGCAGGCCGTATGAACAGTCTAAGAAAGCGGGTGATTCAGGATGTTCCGCTGAACCAGAAGAACTACGATTTAATGCTTGAGGTTGAAGAGGAGCGAAGAAATTTTGATTTGAATCTTGCGGCTTTGGAATGTCAGTCTGTTGCAAAATCTTTTAATTCAATATTTAGGCGGATTGGAAACTACAACGCGGAAAAGTCTGCGATTTCCTTGAGTTCGTATGACCTTTTTTCAAATTTTTATGAGAACACAGAGAAAATTCTTTCCAGCGAGGAAAATTGCCGTTGGTTTGAGAATTTTATGTGCGGCTGGATGTCCGATGGGAAAATCGGCGCGGTTTTTAATCCGAATAAGAGAAGTGAAAAAAAAGCGGATTCCCTGACACTTTTTAACGGTGATTACTATGCGGAGTCTAATTTTAAGCTGAATGTGATGGTAAAACTTGCCGCGGGACGTCTTTTCTGTAGAACCGCCGAGCTTATTGAAAAAGGTTATTCTGTTGACGACATTGGTGGAGACAAAAAGATTCAGGAAACTCTTGTGCAGGCACAGAAACTTCATTTTTATCTGATGATTCTTGACCAGCGCAATATGCCGGTCTTTCCTGCGAATCTTGAAGATGGAACACCTCAGTATATTCCAGAAAACTGCTATTTTATGATGGGTGACAACCGCTTTAATTCTTTGGATATGAGACATTCCTACGACTCAGCGTTTAAACCGGTCACAAATTCAGACGATTACTCTGTTCTTTATTATTCAAATATTGCGCCGCAGTACGTTAATCGGAATAAAATTTTAGGTTCCGCAGTCTACAGGTTCTGGCCTGCAAACCGAATCAGCGGAATAAAGACAAGATAATCCGGTTCTTCTTGTAATAGGTCAAAAACCGAGTTTTTCTTCAGAAAGAATAAATTGAATGGACGCGAAGGAAAAAGGCAAGCTTGGCGTAAAAACACTTCACCATAGCCAATGCTTGACTTTTGACTGGGAGTACATTCAATTTTTATACTAAATCAACAAAACTCGACATTCGGGCTAATAAAATAAAAATTATTCTTTACTTGACAGTCAAAAAACTTTATATTTAAAGTACTATGTTTATTGATAAAGTATTAACCGTATTGTTTGGTTCCCAGAATGAAAGGGATGTAAAAAAACTTAAGCCGCTTGTTGCCGCGGTGAATGCAAAAGAAGAGTGGGCTAAATCGCTTAGCGCAGAGGATTTTCCTAAACAGACTAAAGAATTTAAAGAGCGTCTTGCAAATGGAGCTCTTCTTGACGATATTCTTCCGGAAGCTTTTGCTTTGGCCAGGGAAGCCGCGTTCCGTGTTCTTGGAGAACGGGCTTATGATGTTCAGATTATGGGTTCGCTTGTCTTGAATTCTGGACGTATTACAGAAATGAAAACCGGTGAGGGAAAAACTCTTATGTGCGTTCCTGCCGTTTATCTTAATTCGCTTACAGGAAAAGGCGTTCACGTTGTTACTGTAAACGATTATCTTGCCGAGCGCGATGCCAACTGGATGCGTCCGGTTTATGCCTATCTTGGTCAGACTGTCGGTTCAATTCTTTCTGATATGGACAATGACGCCAGAAAACTTGCGTACAACTGCGATATTACTTACGGCACAAACAATGAGTTTGGTTTTGACTATCTGCGTGACAATATGCAGGTTGAGCTGGAACGAAAAGTTCAGCGCGGTTTTAACTTCTGCGTAGTTGATGAAATTGACTCGATTCTTATTGATGAGGCTAGAACGCCGCTTATTATTTCCGGTCAGGGCGAGGATGACACTTATAAATACCACGAAGTTGACAAATATGTTGACGAGCTTACCGAGGTTGAAAAAGACCCTAAAACCGATGATTATCCGGATGAAGTTGATATGGAGCCTGAGCAGCGAAAGCTTATAAAGGGTGACTACAAGATTGATGAGAAGGCAAAACGCATTTCTTTTACAGACAAGGGAATCGCCCATATTGACGAGATTCTTCACAAGCACAATCTTATTCCTGCGGACGCAAAAGTTGTTGACGAGGAATATTTTGAATATGTGCATTATTTTACCCAGGCTGTAAGAGCCCATATTCTTTACCATAATGATGTTGATTATCTTGTCCGTGACGGACAGGTTCAGATTGTAGATGAATTTACCGGCCGTGTTCTGGAAGGACGTCGTTATGGCGACGGGCTTCATCAGGCGATTGAGGCAAAGGAGCATTTAAAGATTGCCCAGAGAAACAGGACACTTGCCACAATCACTTTCCAGAATTTCTTCAGAATGTATGAAAAACTTTCCGGAATGACTGGTACAGCCGCTACAGAAGCAGTTGAATTTAACAAGATTTATCACCTTGATGTTGTTGCGATTCCGACAAACCGCCCGGTTGCAAGAATTGATGAGAATGACGAAGTTTATCTGAATGAGCAGGAAAAATGGGAGGCAATCTGCAAGGAAGTTCAGGCGGCGCACGCAAAAGGGCAGCCTGTGATTGTCGGTACAGTTTCTGTAGAAAAATCAGAGATTCTTTCGGCGCTTTTGACTAAAAAGGGAATCCGCCACGAGGTTTTGAACGCAAAGAACCATGCCCGCGAGGCTATGATTATCGCTGAGGCCGGCGCAAAAGGCGCTGTGACAATCGCGACAAACATGGCTGGTCGTGGTACTGATATTAAACTTGGCGGAAACCCGGAATTCCGCGCAAGAAAGCGTGCCGGAACAAATGCTACCCCGGAGCAGTATGAGGCGGCATATAAAATTGAAAAAGAAAATTGGATAAAAGAAAATGAGGAAGTAAAAAAGGCCGGAGGTCTTTATGTAATCGGTTCTGAACGGCACGAGTCACGCCGAATTGATAACCAGCTGCGCGGTCGTTCTGGTCGTCAGGGCGATCCTGGACGGTCAAAATTCTTTATTTCTATGGATGATGATTTGATGCGTCTTTTTGGTGGCGACAGAATGAAAGCCATGATGCAGAAAATCGGAATGGAGCCGGGAGAGCCGATAAACCATCCGTGGCTTAACAAAGGTATTGCCAAGGCCCAGCAGAAGGTTGAGGACAGGAACTTTGAAATCCGAAAGCATTTGCTTGATTACGATGATGTTCTGAACGAGCAGAGAAATGTAATTTATGAACAGCGTGATTCAATCCTTGCGGACAAGGATCTTGCCCAGCGTGTTTTGAACAATGCGGATGAAATAGTTGAAAATCTTTTCTATGACTATGAACATTCTCATGGAAAAAAAGATGAGGTTAAAAAACAGCTGGTTGAAGATGTCGCAAATTATTTTGGACTTATTCTTGGGGAAAATTTTACTCAGGACACAGTTCTTGCGGCTTTGCAGAATGATATTACTGAAAAAGAGACTTTGGTAGGAAAAGAAAATTTCAATCTTTTTATTCGTTACCAGTATGTCCAGATAATTGACAAAAAATGGCTTGATCAGCTGGAAACTCTTGAGGCTTTGCGCGAGGCGGTTGGACTTCGTTCGTATGGTTCAAAAAATCCTCTTACAGAATACAAGATTGACGGCTTTAATATGTTTGATGAGATGCTTGATTCAATCCGAAATACTGTTATGTCACGAGTATTTAAGGTTCGTATCCAGCTTTCACCGGAAGCGCTGGAAGTCCGAAGAAGAATGGCAATGCAGACTCAGAGGAATATGAATGCCCAACATTCTGAGGCGGAAAACATCACCCAGCAGGCTAGACCTGTTTCTTCTATGAATGGCGCGTTGGTCCGTCGTCAGGCAGGCGCAAGTGTAACAGCCCAGCATACTCAGGGACAGTCTGTAACTGTAAGACGTTCATCTCCAAAAATCGGACGAAATGACCCTTGCCCATGCGGAAGTGGCAAAAAATATAAAAATTGCTGTGGAAGAAATGGCTAGAAAAATTTTTGTTTGTCTGTTTTTTGCATTTTTTTCTGTTTTTTTGGGTTCATGTATAAGGTCGAACAAAGTTCTTTCTGTTTCGGAAAATGACCTTTTTACATTGAATTATGGAAATTTTGCGGAACAGATAAACCTTTTCAAACTAAAGGAAAGTGGACCGGTTTCTACTTCGCTTTATATGAGGGATGGTTTTTTTTACATAGTGAATGGCGATGCGGGCAAGGTTGTTTCTCTTAATTCCTATGGTGATTTGCTTTCTCTTTTTTATAGCGAGGATTTTTATAGTCAGGCGAATTTTTCTTCTGTCATTGATGCTGGTTCTGGTATCTGGAAACCGATTTCTTATCCCTTTTCGCTTACCGGCAAAATTGCGGTCGATTCCAGAAAATATATTTATGCGGTAGGAAATGTTCCTCGTGAACGGAACGAGCAGGCGGAAGATTTAAGTCTTCTTTACAGTCAGGTTGTTCTTCGTATTTCCAGCGATGGTAAAGAGATTGATTATCTTGGTCAGCAGGGACCTAGCGGAACGCCTTTTCCGGATATAAAAAATATCTACACAACAGAAAATAATGAGATTGTTGTTGTCTGCTCGACAAACGACGGGCTTTCAGCATATTGGTTCTCTTCTTCCGGATTTTTAAAATATCAGATTCCTGTCGGGGTAAAGGTTGTGCCTGGTATTACTCCAGAGTCTGTTAATGCCAACGCGGAGCAGTCCGATCTTTTTATCACTGTTGAAAATATTGTTCCTGACTGCTATGCGGAACGTCTTTATGTAAAAGTTGATTATTATTTTTCGCACATTGATGAAGAGTCTAAAACACAGTCTGGAATTGACT
>CAVGBY010000020.1:18507-27391 GCA_963627355.1 uncultured Prevotella sp.
CTATGTGAAAAGTTCAGTTTATCCCCTTGATATTTCAACAGGAAAATTTGGCGAGGAGCTGAATATTCCGGCTTATGAGGAATCGGTTACAGAAGATTTTTCAAAGCTTACGTACAAGTTGCCCTATGATTTTCTTGGCGTAACAAAAAACACATGGATGTATTTTATCATCACAACGGAAAAAGGTTTTAACTTATTGATGCTGCAGCCCGGAACTCAAAATGTCATAAAACGCAATATCGAAATTAACCACAAAAATACGCTTTATTATTCGCTTTCTCTTTCTGATGAAGGAATTATCTCGGCTCTGCTTTGTGAAAAAGAAAACTCTAGGGTTGTCTGGTGGCGTACGGATTCTCTTTTGGACACGATGTTCAAATAAAGGTTTGCTATGGATTTTGGTAAAATTAATGAAGGCCATGCCGACGGTGAAGAACCTTTGCACTTTTATTATAACCGCGAGGAACGTTTAAAAAATGCTCCGAAAATAGTTCAGGATTTTTATGCCGGAAAGGTGAACCAGTTTACAAGAAATCCATTTAAAATTCTTCTAAAAAATCCGCTGAACCGCACGATGGTTATTTTTCTTCTTCTTTTTTGCGGTTTTGCGTATTTTATGTCATATCAGGCAAACAAAAACAAGTCTAGAATCGGTGAAACATACGGAAGTCTGACGGCATTTTCTTATACAGAAGAAGTTTACGTTACTTTTAAGGCGGAAGGAATTTCTGAAAAAAATAAAAAAAGCGGTGAATTTATTCCGGTTCCTGTGACGGCGGTTTTTGATGCGGTGGATTCTTCCGGAACGGTTGTTCAACGGACGGAAGTTTCTGACTCATATAGCGGACAGGAACTTTTTCTACGGACACAATTTAAGGATTATGATATAATTAATGTTGTTGCAGAAGTGACGCTTGGACAGGAGAAAAAAAGTTTTTCCACAAATATTGTAAAGCGTTAGAAGAGGCGGATATGATACAGTTTTATTTTTTGTCAGTTTTTTTGAATCTTTTGGTTGGATTTATTCTTTTTTTTGGAAAATCTTCGGAGCAGGAGGAGGAGCCGGTTTCTCAGCCTGAGGAAAAAGTTGATCCCGATGATGATATTTCATTTTTGGACACAGATTACCGCGGTGTAAAGCTGCCTCATCAGAAAAAATCTGTTAATGGTATGTTCGCGAAAAATTCTGTGCTGAACGATAAACTTTTTCAGCTTGTGCTGGGAGTTCTTTCAGTTTTTGTTGGTGTTGTAAAGCTGCTTTCTGCGGTGAACGGAATTCCTTTTCTGGGAGATCTTGTGCCGGCGTTGGCAGGACTTTTGGGCGGAGCGGCAATGCTTTTTGAATATTACGTTGAAAATAGTTCTGCAGACCTTGAGCTGCCGGCTTTTTTTCAGAATGTATTTGTGGAGCATAAAAAGTATATCGGCGCGGCTTGTATGGCGGCGGCTATTGTTCATTTTATAATTCCAGGAGTTCTTTTTCTTTAAATGAGTAATTCAGTTGCGTGTATTGTTTATAAAAATGGAAAAATTCTTATTGCACACAGAATTCCAAAAGGTGATATGGGAAACCGCTGGGAATTTCCGGGTGGAAAAGTTGATGACGGCGAGACAGACCAGATGACAATTGTGCGTGAGATGCGAGAGGAATTTGGTGTAAAAGCGGAGCCTGGTGAAAAAATAACGTCGTGTTCATTTTTTCATAAGGAGAAAGAATGTTTTTTGAATGCTTATCTTGTCCAGCTTGAGCATGATGGGCTTGAAAAACCTTATATTCTTACCGAGCATACTGAGTATAAATGGGTTTTTCCGAAAGAGATTGAAAATTTGAATTTTGTTGATTCAGATTTAAAGATTTACCCTGATGTCCTAAAGTTTCTGGAAAAGTAAATGCGTCATTTTTTGTTGATTTGTTTTTTTGTTTCTCTGTTTGTTTCCTGTTCATCAAAGAAAGAGGTGGTTTTTGACAATTCAGAGCCGCTTGCGCTTGCGCCAGATGTTCAGTGGGCGGTTGTTGTTGAGCCGTATGTGGCCTTTAGAAAAAATACTGACTGGGCAGGTGAAATTACAAGTCATTGCAGAAAAGGTGATATTCTTCAGGTAAAAGGGAATGCTGTTTTTAACAATGCTGAAAACTGGTATTATTTTGACGAAGGCTGGCTTCCTGACTCAGTTATTGATATTTATTCGAATCGTTTTAAGGCTGAAAATGCGGCGGGACTTTTAAAATAATGGCTTTTATAATTGCGGAAATTGGTACAAGCCACGAAGGTTCGCTGAAAAAAGCAAAACTGCTTGTTGACTGCGCGGTTGAATCCGGCGCGGATGCGGTAAAATTCCAGTGGGTTTATGCGGACGAAATTCTTCATCCGGATACAGGATTTGTAAAGCTTCCGACCGGAAACATAAGGCTGTACGACCGTTTTAAACAGCTCGAGTGTGATTCTTCTTTTTACGCGGAGATGCTGGATTATGCGCATTCAAAAAATGTGAAATTTGTGTGCTCGCCGTTCGGGGTAAAAAGCCTTTGTGAGCTTTTAGAGATAAAACCTGATTATGTAAAAATCGCATCTCCGGAATTAAATCATTTTCCTATGCTTGAATCTTTGGCGGAATACCGTGCGGCTCAGAAAAAAAATGGAAAAAATCCCATTCCGGTTATTGTTTCCTCTGGCGTTTCAAAGTTAAAGGACATAGAAAAAGCGCTTTCGATTCTGGGAACAGAAAATATTTCGCTTCTTCACTGCATTACAAGTTATCCGGCTCCAGAAAGTGAATACAATCTAAAGCTTATTGCAAACCTGAAGAATATTTTTGGGGTTGAAACCGGTGTCAGCGACCACAGCCTTGACCCTATGCTTGTCCCGGTTCTTTCGGTTATTTGTGGCGGAACTGTCATTGAAAAGCACATAACCTTAAGCAGACAGACTTCTGGACTTGACGATCCTGTTGCTTTAGAAGGCGAGCAGTTTGCGCTTATGGTTCATTCTGTTCATCAGACAGAAGCGCTTTTAAACCGTTATGGAAAAGAGAAGGGCTGGGAGATTGCGTTTTCGCAGTTGAAGGAGTCTTTTGAGCCGGAAAAAATTCTTTCCTGCCTTGGAGATGGAATAAAAAAACTTGCGCCTGCCGAGGAGCAGAATTACGGCCGCACAAACCGTTCTCTTCATTTTATGCGTGCGTTAAAAAAAGGCGAAAAAATCACTTTGTCTGATATTGGGGTATTGCGTACAGAAAAAGTCCTGACTCCGGGTGTTTCGCCGGAATTTTTAAGTCTTGTGGTTGGTTCAATTTTAACAAAAGACGTAGAAAATGGCTCAGGCATCCAGTTTGAAGATTTTATAAAAAAAGACAGTTAATTTCCGTTTCTTACAGCCTTTAAAATAAAATTCATTCCGGTAATTGTTAAATCCTTGTCTATAAAATTAAAACATTTTGTAATAGGCTGAATCATGCTGTTCAGTCCGCCTGTTGCAATTACTTTTATATCCTCTTTTTTTGTCATGCTTTCTTTTGAAAGGTCTGTTTTCATTTTGCTGACCATTGACTCAACAAGTCCTTTGTAGCCCAGAAATATTCCTGACTGGATTGCCCATACAGTGTTTTTTCCAAGGCTTGACGATGGAACATCCATTGGAACTGCCGGAAGCTGGGCGGTATTTGCAAAAAGAGAGTTGATTGCAGTTCCAAGCCCCGGGGCGATTGCGATTCCTGCGATATTTCCCTCGTGGTCAACGGCTGTAAACGAAAGCGCTGTTCCAAAATCAATTATAATTGCCGGTGTTTTGTATTTTTCCCATGCGGCAACAGCGTCGCTGAGCAAATCTGTTCCAATTTCGTGGATTGCTGTTTCCGGAATCTTTACAGAAAGCTTTGAATAAATTTCCGGTCCGATTACGAGTGGTTTTCCGGCGCAAAAATGCTGGGCCACAATAATGAACGGGCCGATCAGCGCAGGAACTACCGAACTGATTACAGCGTCATCAATTTTTGAAAAATCAATTTCCGCATCAACAAAAAGCTGCCGTAACGTTGAAATGTATTCATCGCCGGTTCGTTTAGAATCTGTTGAAAGCCGCCACTGATGGGTGATTTTTTCGCCATCAATTATTGCCGTTTTTATATTTGTGTTTCCTATGTCAAATGCAAGAATCATAACAACTTATATTTTATTGATTTTATTGTAACTTGCAAGTTTTTTGTGATATTATATTCATTATGAGCGATTTAATTCAACCTAGAGTTCTTAAAGGCTTCCGTGATTTTTTGCCGGAGGCAGAAATTGGAAGAACGAATCTTACAGAAAAAATTACACAAGTTTACAGATCTTTTGGATTTGTTCCTATTGATACGCCGGTTCTTGAATACACAGAAATTCTTTTGCGAAAAAGTAACGGCGAGACAGAAAAGCAGGTTTTCCGCTTTGAGGACAATGGCGGCCGTGATGTTGCGTTGCGTTTTGACCTGACCGTTCCTTTCGCGCGTTTTACAGCCGAGCACAAAAATGAGCTTTATTTTCCGTTCAAGCGTTACCATATTGCGAAAGTCTGGCGCGGAGAAAAACCGCAGGCCGGCCGTTACCGTGAATTTGTTCAGTGCGACATTGATACAGTCGGTTCAGACAGCGCCGCCGCTGATTTTGAGATTCTGAATGTTATGAAGGCGGCATTGAACGGAATCGGTGTTGAAAATATTACAATTCACGTGAACCACCGCGGAATTTTTAACCGTTTTCTTGCGAATCTTGGTGTAAGCGAAAAAAGCGAGGATATTCTTCGTTCTGTTGATAAGCTTGCGAAAGTCGGTGAGGAAGAAGTTTTAAAGGAACTGAATGAATTTACCGGCGATGAAAAAAAGGCTGAAAAAATAATTGAATACATTTCCAGCAAAGGCACGTTTGAAGAAATTCTTTCAAAAATCGAAACGCTGGCAGGCGGCGCGGACTCGGACACCCAGCGTATGCGGGATATCTACGAAATGATGAAAGCCGCGGGAATCGAGAAAACTTATGTCCTTGACCCAAGTATTACGCGCGGACTCGACTATTACACAGGCGTTGTGTACGAAACTTTTTTGAACGCGCTTCCTTCAATCGGTTCGGTTTGTTCCGGCGGCCGCTATGACAATCTTGCCGGTCTTTATATGAAGGAAAAAGTTCCTGGCGTCGGCGCTTCAATCGGAATTGACAGGCTTATTGCCGGACTTGAGCAGCTTGGCGTTTTTAAGGCTAGCGGAAGTTACCTTGATGCTGAGATTTATTGCCTTGACGCTAAAAATTCGATTTATTATCAGAAAGTTGCGGCAGAGCTTCGTTCTTTAGGAATAAATGTTGAGGTTTTTCCGGACGCAAAAAAAATGGCGCAGCAGTACGCAGTTACAACTGCCAAGGGCGTAAAATGGGGAATCATGCTTGGTGAGGATGAGATAAAATCCGGCACAATTTCCTTAAAAAATCTTACAAACAGGGAAATCTCTGCCGGACTGAGCGCCGAAAAAGCCGCTGAAATAATAAAAGGTGCAAGAGTTTAATAATAAAGCGAGGACGCGTATGGAAAACTTTGAGACAATTCTTATTGAAAAAGCGATGGAAATGCTGAAATTTTCGTACGCTCCGTATTCGCACTTTTTTGTCGGAGCCGCATTGCTTTCAAAAAACGGAAAAATTTATGGCGGATGCAACGTTGAAAATGCCGCGTATGGACCTAGCAATTGCGCTGAACGCACGGCAATCTTCAAGGCGATAAGTGAAGGCGTAAAGGAATTCGAGGCAATCTGCATTGTTGGCGGCACAAACGGTAAAGTGGAAAAATTCTGTCCGCCATGCGGAGTCTGCCGTCAGGTTTTGAGTGAATTCTGCGGACCGGATTTTAAAGTCATTCTTGCAAAATCAGTTTCTGAATACAAAATTTTTACGCTGGGTGAACTTCTGCCGGAAAGTTTTTCGCTATGATTTGACTTAGTCTGCAATGCAAAGTTGACTAAAAAAATCGGAAAGACTAAAAATGATAGAAATAAAGAATCTTACAAAAGAATTTAAAGGTCCGGTGCGGAAAGACGGCGTTCTTTGAATGTTCAGGACGCTTTTTTCCACAAAATACAATGTAAAAACTGCGGGGCTTGAGCCGTACAAAAAGCGAAAAACTGTCGCGCAGAAAATCGGCGTTGTGTTCGGGTAAAAAACTCAGCTCTGGTGGGTCATTCCGCTCGTAGAATCTTTTAAGGTTCTAAAGGAAATTTACCGCATAAGCGATTCGGACTACAAGGAAAGGCTGGAGCTTCTTTCTGAAACACTTGGAATCTCGGATTTTTTTGAATCAGTCTGTGCGCACATTGTCTCTTGGTCAAAGAATGCGTGTCGACCTTGCCGCCGCCTGGATTCATAACCCGGAAATCCTGTTTCTTGATGAGCCTACAATCGGGCTGGATGTTCTTGTAAAAGAAAAAATCCGCAATACAATCAAGGAGATGAATGAAAAATTCAACACGACTGTAATTCTTACCACGCACGACATGAAAGATATTGAGTATTTGTGCTCGAGGATAATCATAATCGACAACGGTTCTGTAATCTACGATGGAACTCTGGAAAATGTAAAATATCGTTTTGGCGACCTTAGGACATTGACTGTAACACTGAAGGAAAAAAAGCGGCCGGATGAGCTGTACGATTTTGAAGGCAAACTGGATTATTCATGGGAAGATGAAAAACTTGTGATTAAATTCAACGCGCAGAAAATCACGCTGGAAACAGTTGTGAATTATGCGTTCAATCAGCTTGGCGCAATTGACATGAAAATCAGCGAGATTGGAATTGAGGATGTCGTGAAACGTCTGCTGGAAAAATCCGGCGAATAATTTTTTATTGGAGAGCGATTTTTTATGTTGAAAAAATATTTTCCGTTCTATAAAGCCGGCTCAATGTCGATGATGGCTTATAAATTCAATATTTTCAGCTGGTTTTTTATTTCTATTTTGCAGTGGATTTGCCTTGTCTTTTTGTGGCTTTCAATTTACAGAAGCTCAGAGAACGGAATAAACAGCGTTATAAATGACTTTACTTTTAAGGAAATGATTGTATATATCATCCTTATAAATATTTCCACTTTTACAATGTTCATAAGTGACACATTCGACCAGATTTCGGATGAAATTGAAGATGGAACAATCGCGATTTCGTTTATCCGGCCGATTTCCTACCGCGGGCGTTTTATTGTGCAGGTTCTGGGAACGGTCTCTGTTTCTTTTTTGATTCTAGGGCTCCCCAGCCTTACCGTGGCTCTGCTCGCCTTTAAATTTCTTGGATTTTTAAGTTATTCAGGCCTTGCGCATTTTTTTTGCGTCCATTTTATTTTTCTTTTTTGCGATGATTTTTGCGGTTCTTTTGGCAATTTCGCTTTTAGTCTGGAGGCACAACGTAAGAAAATATGAGTCAACCGGAAGCTGAAAACTTTTTGTTTTGAAAAACTTCCGGATTTTGACTAATATTTTATCTCTTCCCAGCCTTGAACATCAAAGAATCCATTTTTAATTCTGTATCCGTCTTTTATTGGGAGGGTATATTTTTTTTCTATTGGAATCAGACTGTTATCATCAGCTTTGTTGTAACTCCAAAAAACATTGACACCGTTTTTCTTATCTTGTTTTAAATCTTTATTCAGGAATGGATTTTCAAGTTCTGGAATAAGTCCGTCTGAAGCCAAAAATATTGTGTCAGCGTTTGTCATAAACTTATTGTCAACTTTTATTTCTGTATCAGAGTTAAAATCTTTAACCATAAGAAGCGGATTAAAATAAAGCATTTTTTTATTGTAAAAAATTTTTTCTTTGTCTGAACCGGGTTTTATATTGTTTTTCCATCCATGGTCGGAGGTGATTACTATTCTTGTGTTGTTATAACAATTATTTTCTCTTAGAGTGTCAATGAAAAGTCCAATTTGCTTTAACGCTGCGACAAAAACCTGATAACTCATGACTGTTTCGTCATCAGATGCGCTTAAATGTGTAGAAATGTCAGTTTTTTTGATTTTCTTTTGTGAAATTTTGTCATAGTTTTCTGTATCTAGCCAAGTTGCATAATGAGGCGTGTCATTTCCGATAAATATAAATTCTTTTTCGTCTGATGAAAAATCTGTAAGGTTCCGTATGTTTTTATTTCAGGATAATTTTCAAATCCTCTAAAATCGTTTTTTCCTCTAAATTCCGTTGAAGGAAGTCCTGAAACAGTTACAGAAAATCCATTTTTCAAAAAATTTATTGGCATAACAAGAGATGATTCGTTGTATTTTTCTTGCAGTGGAATATCTTTGCGGCTGTTTATGTTTTCCGGAGTGTAATCATAGCCACCCATCATCGCAGGCGAGCCGAACAGGGTTGCATTTCCAAAAGTGACTGTGTTTGGAAAATAGGTGAATCCGTTAAATTTTTCAGAAAGTTCCGGCATTTCTTCTTGAAATATCGGGAAAAATGCGGAGCAGGCTCTATCTAGAAAAAATACAACAACATTTTCTCTGGTTTTGCTTAAATGAAAAATCGGTTCAATGTCATCTTTAAAATTGTCTGCATCTTGTCTTGAGATATTCTGCTTATACACATCAAATACTTTTTTGGTTTTTATGGCGTTTTTTGCGGAAAGTCCGCCCAGAGCAATCAGTAAAATTATGCAGGCATACATACATATCTTTTTTATTTTTTCAAATTTCAAGCACAAAAGAATTGCGGCGGCAAAAAAACTTGCAAACGATAAAAGATTCAGAATAGTATATGTTTTTGGAGAAATTTCAAAGCTGACCTTAAAAATAACATTAAAGTCTTCATATTTAAATTTGAACACAAATGCATTTAATACTGCTGACACAAAAAGAGTGAACATTGCCTTAGTCATAAA
>CAVGBY010000021.1:0-24664 GCA_963627355.1 uncultured Prevotella sp.
GTATAGTTTAAATCACGCAAACGCTATATATAGTGTTGCGTTTTTTTATGCTTAAAATAAAAAGGTGGGAACAAAGTGAAGATAATCAAGCGCAATGGCGAAGAAGTAATTTTTGACATAAGAAAAATCGTTACAGCCATAGAAAAGGCAAACGCCGCAGTACCAGAAAGCGACCGTCTTTCAGAAGAATATATCCAGGCAGTAGCATCAAAAGTTTCAAACCAGTGCCATGCCAGCAAAGTGGAGCTTAACGTAGAGGCAATCCAGGATCTTGTGGAAACCGAGCTTATGCGAATCGGCGCATTCAATATCGCAAAACTTTACATAACATACCGCTACCGCCATATGCTTATGCGAAAACAGAATTCCACGGACAAACAGATTCTTTCACTTTTGGAATGTGCGAACGAGGAAGTAAAGCAGGAAAATTCAAACAAGAACTCAACAGTTGTTTCCGTCCAGCGCGACTATATGGCAGGCGAAGTTTCCAAAGACATCACAAAACGCTTTCTTCTGGACGAGGATATTGTTCAGGCTCACAACGAAGGAATAATACACTTCCACGACGCAGATTATTTTGCCCAGCATATGCACAACTGCGACCTTGTAAACCTTGAGGATATGCTCCAGAACGGAACGGTTATCAGCGGCACAAAAATTGACCGTCCACATTCGTTTTCAACAGCGTGCAACATCGCGACCCAGATTATCGCGCAGGTTGCCTCATCACAATACGGCGGACAGAGCGTTTCCCTTGCCCACCTTGCGCCATTCGTAGACGTAAGCCGAAAAAAGATTTCAAAGGAACTTGCAGAAACAGAACAGGAAACCGGAATCAAATTTTCAAAAGAACAGTTTGATGCAATCGTAAAACGTCGCCTTGCGGACGAAATTGCCCGCGGTGTACAGACAATCCAGTATCAAGTTGTAACTCTTATGACAACAAACGGACAAAGCCCGTTCGTAACAGTTTTCATGTATCTGAACGAAGCAAAAAACGAGCAGGAAAAAGCAGACCTTGCGCTCATTATAGAAGAAGTTTTAAAGCAGCGCTACAAGGGCGTAAAAAACGAAAAAGGCTACTGGGTTACACCGGCTTTCCCGAAACTGATTTATGTTCTTGAGCCGGACAACATAACAGAAGGCGCAAAATACTACTATCTTACAGAACTTGCCGCAAAATGCACCTCAAAACGGCTTGTTCCAGATTACATCTCAGAAAAGAAAATGTTCGAGCTTAAAGAAGGAAACTGCTACCCTTGCATGGGATGCCGCTCATTCCTTACAGTTTACCGCGATGAAACCGGCCGCCCAAAATTCTACGGAAGATTCAACCAGGGCGTTGTTACAATCAACCTTGTTGACGTAGCCTGCTCATCTGGCAAAGACATTGACCTTTTCTGGAAAATCTTTGATGACCGCCTTGAGCTCTGCAAACGCGCTCTTATGCTCCGCCACAAACGCCTTTTGGGAACACCTTCAGACGTGGCCCCGATACTCTGGCAGAACGGCGCTCTTGCCCGCCTTGAAAAAGGAGAAAAAATCGACAACCTTCTGTTCAACGGCTATTCAACAATTTCCCTTGGCTACGCAGGACTTTGCGAATGTGTCCGCTACATGAAAGGCAAGCCGCACACAGATCCAAGCGCAACCCCATTCGCGCTGGACGTAATGCGCTACATGAACAAAAAATGCGCAGAATGGCGCGACCAGACAAACATTGCATTCAGCCTTTACGGAACACCGCTTGAGTCAACAACATACAAATTTGCAAAATCATTAAAACGCAGATTTGGCGAGATTCCAAACGTAACAGACAAAAATTACATCACAAACAGCTATCACGTCCACGTAACAGAACCGATTGACGCATTCGAAAAACTTACATTCGAAAGCCAGTTCCAGGAACTTTCCCCGGGCGGCGCTGTAAGTTACGTTGAAGTTCCAAATATGGAACAGAATATTCCGGCGGTAATGGCAGTTCTTAAGCACATTTACGAAAATATAATGTATGCGGAACTGAACACAAAATCAGACTGCTGCCAAAAATGCGGCTACACAGGCGAAATCCAAGTTGTAGAAGACAACGACGGCAAACTCATCTGGAAATGCCCGCAATGCGGAAACACCGACCAGTCAACAATGAACGTTGCCCGCCGAACCTGCGGCTATATCGGAACTCAATACTGGAACCAGGGACGAACCCAGGAAATCAAGGAACGAGTTCTTCACTTATAGTTCAAAATTTAAAAGGGCGGGCAACCGCCCTACGTCTAAACCCTACGGTTTTAGCCTACCCACCGTACGGGGAGTTCCCCGTAACGCCCCCATCGAGAAGGATTTTATGTTTTACGGCGCGATTAAAAATTTTGACGTTGCAGACGGCGAAGGTGTCCGCGTAAGCCTTTTTGTTTCCGGCTGCCGGAACTGCTGCCCGGGATGCTTTCAGCCCCAGACATGGGATTTTAAATTCGGAAAAGAATTTACAGAAGAAACACAGAACCAAATAATAAAAGCGCTCGAGCCGCCGCACATCCAGGGATTCAGTCTGCTGGGCGGTGAACCTTTCGAGCCGGAAAACCAGCAAATCCTTGCGCCATTTTTAAGAAAACTCAAGGAAATTTATCCCAAAAAAGACATCTGGTGCTGGACAGGCTATGTCCTTGAAAAAGATTTACAGCCCGGCGAAAGGCGCTACATCCCCGAATTCACAGACCTTATGCTATCTTGCATAGATGTTCTTGTAGACGGACCTTTTATCCAGGAAAAGAAAAACCTTATGCTTCGTTTCCGCGGCTCAGAAAACCAGAGGATTCTCCACCTTAAAGACGGAGAAATCCAAGAAATAGAATAATTTTTCCACCAGCAAGACGCGCGGACTAGTTTTTCCGCTTTTCCGCGACAATCTCTTTTGCCCGGTTCATAGCGCCTTCAATATTGTCAAAAATATTTTCACGCCCGATTTTTTCCGCCATTCCTGTTTTTTCAAACAAGATATACGGCTGCGTGTGGATTCCGGAAATAACAATTTTTACACCACGGCGGTCGCAGGCGGCCTTGCACTGCTCAAGAGCCTGAACTCCCCCGGCATCAAGATAAATTGTGTTTCGCATACGGATAACAAGAACATCAAATTCTGCCCTGGCACGCTCAACCGCAACCTCAAACTTCTGGACTGTAGCAAAAAACAGCGGTCCTTCAATCTCATAGACAATTACCCCGGCAGGAACATCAAGCTGCTCCTCCGTTCCGTCACCTGTAATTCCAGAAATAATTGTATTTCTTTTTTCCTGAACTTCACTTACATCTATCATCTTTTTTATAAAGAAGAACGCCGCAAAAATAAGCCCGATTCCAATCGCATAAGTCAGGTCAACAAAAACTGTGATTAAAAATGTCACCACAAGAACCGCAATATCCGACTTCTGACCTTTTAAAAGTTTCCGTATGGAAGGAATTCCCGCCATGTTCCAGGAAACACTCATAAGAACCGCAGCCAATGCCGCCATCGGAATATATTCAACGTATTTTCCAAAAAGCATCATTATCAAAAGCAGAACAACCGCATGTATAATTCCTGCAACAGGAGTTCTTCCGCCGTTGTTTATGTTTGTGGCAGTTCTTGCAATCGCTCCGGTAGCCGGAAGCCCGCCAAACAAAGGGCTTGCAATATTAGCGATTCCCTGACCAATCAGCTCATTATTTGAATCGTGCTTTGTTCCAAGCATACCGTCCGCAACAACCGCAGAAAGCAAAGATTCTATCGCGGCAAGAACCGCAATCGAACACGCCGTAGGAAAAACAGTCTTTACTGTAGAAAGGCTAAAATCCGGAAGCGCAGGTTTCGGAAGCCCGTTCGGAATTGAATATCTGTCCTTTATAATATCTGTATGCCACGCAGGATTGTCACCAGCAAAATTAGAAACCAAAAGATTTACAAGAGTAGCAAGAACAATCACAATCAGCGAGCCGGGAATCTTTTTTGTTACTTTTGGCCACAGAAAAATAACAGCAAGACAAACAGCGGCCATTCCAAATGAATAAAAATTGATTGTCTTTAACGAAGCCGCGGCAACAAGAATTTTTCCGGCAAAAGTTCCCGGCATTTTTGAATATTCATTTCCTAAGACAGAAACCGGGAACTGCGGATGAAGCCCGAAAAAATCGCCAAGCTGTCCAGTTGCAATCGTAACCGCAATTCCAGCAGTAAAACCGACAACGATTGTATACGGAATAAATTTAACCAGACCGCCAAGCTTAAAGACACCCAAAAGAATCAGCATAACGCCGGCAAGCACAGTTGCCGTGGCAAGTCCGCCAACTCCAAGATGAGGATTATTCACAATCGCATAAATTATTACAGTAAAAGCTCCTGTAGGCCCACCAATCTGGCAGCGGGTTCCACCAAACGCCGCAATACAAAAACCGGCAACAATAGCCGTGTAAAGCCCAGTTTCCGGGCTGCAGCCGCTGGCAATGGCAAACGCAATGGAAAGCGGCAGCGCGACAATTCCAACAATCACGCCTGCAATAAAATCGGTCAAAAACTGCTTTCCATTATAAGTTTTCAACGTATTCAACAACTCTGGCTTATACATCAGATGCTCCAAGAAAAATAAAAATAGTGTTCTGACAAAATACATCTTTTTGTCATATTGAGCAACAAGAAAAAATCTATATAATATTCCTATGAATTACCGTTGCCCGCGATGTCAGAAAAAAGGCGATTTTTGTCTTTGCAAGTACACAAAAGAAATTGATTCTGGAATAAAATTTGTGCTTTTAATGCATCCGAAAGAAGTCAAAAAAAACAGGACAGGAACTGGCTGGATAACAAGAATTTCCTTAAAAGGCTGCGAGATTCTGGAAGGTCTTGATTTTTCAAAAAACGAAAGGCTGAGCCAGTTTTTAAATGACCCGCAGTATTTTCCGGTTCTGCTGTATCCCGGCGAAGACGCATGGAACGCAAACAAGCCGGGCTTTAAGGAAAAAGTAAATGGTCGCACAGTCCTTGCAATTATAATCGATGCGACCTGGTTCTGCAGCCGAAAAATCATCCAGCACAACCCAAATCTTCTGCAGCTGCCAAAAGTTTCTTTTGCCGGCGAATACCGCTCAATCTTTACGTTCAAAAAAGAGCCGCGCCCGGAATGTGTTTCCACAATCGAAACGTGCTATTACCTTATAAAAGAATTTCAAGGCGCGGGGCTTGCAAACCGGCAGGCAAATCCGGAGCCGCTGATGGACGTTTTCAAACAGATGATTAAAAACCAGCTTCAGGCTGAAAATGAAAGAATCCTTGGGCTGCGTCCAGACATCCACGGATGCGATGCAAAATACACAAAACTAAAGGAAATTCCTAATTTTTAAACGGAAGAATTCCTTCCGCCTCAAATTCTCCATTCAAAGCGCCGAACATCGCCTCCAGTGTATAACCGCTCCAGCTGTAGCCAAGCAGAATCTCGTCTGCCCAGTCAAGTCCAAAAGAATAAGTTGGTGTCATAATTGAAAAAATCACAACCTTCTTTCCTTTTCCTTTTAGCTGTTCAGCAATTTTCGCGCTCCGCTGGTTTGCCACAAGAAACACAATAGTGTCGTAAGAATCATAAATTTTCAGAATATTTTCGCTCATCCAGGCAGTTTCGTTAGGTCCCGGCTCATAATTGAATTTAAATTCACCGGAATTCGGGTAACGTTTTTTTCCTTCAGTAAAAAATTGCGGCATAGAACCACACAAAAGAACCCGTCCGGCGTTTTCCTGTGTCAATCTTTCCCCGGACTTTTTATAGAATGTAATTGAACGGCACGCCTGCTGAAGAAAAAATTTATCCCCTTCCTTATCTGGAATAAATTTGCTGATTTCCGAAGCCTCCGGATAAAGAGGAGCCGCATTTCCACCTTTAAAATATTCCAGTTTTGCTTTTATCACACGAAAAGCCGCATCTTTTACCCGGGATTTAAAATTTTCATCGCTTTTCATCAAGGAAAGATTTCCAGTCCAAAGATTTTCCCCAAGACGCGCTGTTGTAGAAGAAATAACAATATCGTTTCCGGCCTCAATCGCCATTTTAAATGCCGCAGAAAGTGACCCCGCATACATTGTGGCCCCATTCATCATCATATCATCGGTGATTATAAGCCCCTCGTAGCCAAGCTGATTTCGCAGAAGTTCCGTAAGAAAATATTTTGAAAGGCTAGCCGGTGCGCCGCTTTTGTCAATCTGCGGAAAACTCAAATGCCCGGACATAACCGCCGGAACTTTCTCTTTTATAAGATATTCAAACGGAACAAGCTCGCGGTTCTTAAAAGTTTTCCAGTCAACATCAATTTCCGGAAGATTTATATGCGAATCGTAACTTGTGTCGCCGTGCCCGGGAAAATGCTTTACAGTCGGAATCACTCCAGCCGCAACGCTGCCGTTCGCCCAGGCCGCTCCAAGAATTCCGGCACGCTCAGGGTCATCGCCAAAAGAACGCGTTCCAATAATCGTTGAGTCATGGTCTGTAAAAAGGTCAACTGTCGGCGCAAAATTCATATTTATTCCAAGAACTTTTATTTCCCGGCTTATGTAATACGCCGAACACCACGCATCAACAGGAAAACCGCCGGCTCCAATCGCCATATTTCCCGGCGTTACAGCCGTTTCGCCTTTTACGTGACGAATCCAGCCACCCTCCTGGTCGGTCGCGACAAAAAGAGGAATCTTAAAACGCCTGGAAGCGGCGCTTTTCTGCAGGGAAGAAATTGATTTTGCGACAAGATTTATGTTATCAGTGTTCCAGCCAAAAACCTTTACACTGCCCAAGCCACGGCCGCCAACCCACTGAAACAAAAGATTATCCGGTTCTGCGCCGGCCCAGCCAAACATCAGAATCTGACTGAGCAGCTCTTCATCCGTCATCCGGTCCACAATAAATTCTGCAAGTTCTTGCTCCGGAAAATTGCTCCAAAAATTTGCGTTCTCAGGAATCTTTGTCTGACAAAACAAAAACCGGCAAAAAACCGCGCTAAAAAGAATTGCAAAAAAACGTTTCATAATTCTTTAAGTTTACAAAAAAAAGCAACGATTCTCAACACGTTTGTCAACACGTTTTCAGTTTCAAAAACTTTTCAAAATTTTCAAAAATTTAATGGCCAAATTTCAGACCGGAAAAAACTATTTTACAAGAATTCTTGTTATCTCTGCGATGTACTGGGTGTGCAAATCATCTGTAGGATACCATTTTTTATAGGTTTCCTTGTCTAAAAACGCTGATTCAGGAACAACCTGAGCGTAAAGTTTTTTACATTCAATCACAAGGCGGCTTTCCTTAAAATACGGAAAAATCCCATCATGCTCAACTGTAAGCCCAGTTTCCTTTACCTTGTCAAAATCACGGCCGGACTTTGTGCCGCAAAAATTATAGACATCACGCAGTTCCCGCGGCAAAACGCAAAGCGTAAAAGTTTCGCTATTGTCGATATAAGTTTTTGTAAAACGCGACTGACGGATAAAAATATTCGCGACCGGCTTTCCCCACATAATGCCAACCTGCCCCCAGGACGCGGTAAGCATATTAACACGGTTTTCTTTTTCCGCGGCGACAAGAAGCCAGTCTTCCCCTATAAGTTTAAATGGATTTTCTGATAATTCGCAAGGTTTTATTTCTTTCATAGTCATATGATATAGAAAAAAGAGGAAAAAGGCAAAAATTTTCTGATGAATAAAAAGGGCGTTGCGGGATGTGCCCGCTAGAATGGGTAGGCGAAGAATAAGGGCTGCCTAAAACTCGGGGGATAGCTGTGATTTCGACAGGCTCAATCACCGCAGCGCAAGCTCAATCACCACTGTGCAGGCTCAATCACCACTGTGCAAAGTCGGTTTGCACTGCGCAACCCCCTTAGGCAGCCCTTGTTCTGAGCCGAGGGAAAGGCTTTTCCCCCTGCTTTTTTATTATGCTTTTTCAGATTCCAATGTAGGGAATTTGTTAAAGTAATCTTTTGTTGTTCGTGCCACAACTCCGCTCAAAAGAATAAGAGCGATACAGTTCGGCCAAGCCATAAGTCCGTTTGTAATGTCCGCAATTGTCCAAACCTGGCTGATTGTCATATATGGACCGATTGCAACCGCAAGAATGTAGATTACGCGGTAAATCATCACAAGCTTCATTTTTCCGTTTGAAAGATATTCAAGGCAGCGTTCTGAATAATAATCCCAGCCAAGAATTGTTGTAAACGCAAAGAACACAAGACAAATCATAAGAAGGAACTGAACTGAACAACCGTCACCGCCAAGAACCGAATTGAATGCGGCGGAAGAAAGCTCGATGCCCTTAAGTGTTTCGCCAAGTCCGTTTGTTGGAAGTGTAAATTCACCGCCATTGGTAAAAGCAATTACAATTGAAAGACCTGTCATTGTACAGATGATGATTGTATCAATAAAAGTTCCTGTCATGGAAACAAGTCCCTGCGCAACAGGCTCTTCTACTTTTGCGGAAGAAGCGGCGATTGCGGCAGAACCAAGACCAGCCTCGTTAGAGAAAATTCCGCGCGCAATACCTTTCTGCATTGCAACGATTACAGAACCTACAACACCGCCGGTTATTGCCTTTGGAGCAAACGCGGCCTTAAAGATAATTGCAAATGCACCAGGAATTTTTGTCGCATTCATAACAAGAACGCTTACACCAAGGAAAACGTAAAGAATTGCCATGAACGGAACAATAACCTGCGCAACCTTTGAAATTCTCTGAAGTCCACCGATAATTACAAGCGCCGCAAAGATTGTCACCAAAGCGCCGGCAATTACCGTTGCCCAGGAATACTGAATGCCAAACAAAGAAAAGGCAACGTGTTCTGTTTCAGGGTCAAAAGCATTTTTTACCGCAGAAGCAATACCGTTAATCTGTGTGAATGTTCCAATTCCAAAAAGACCTACACAAACGCCAAAAATTGCAAAAATCACGGCAAGCCACTTCCATGAAAAACCTGTCCGTTCCTTCAATCCTGTTTCAATTGTATAGAAAGGTCCGCCAAGAACGTGTCCATCCGCCATATGTCTACGGTATTTTACCGCAAGCATACATTCAGAGTATTTTGTTGCAATTCCTACAAGAGCGGCAACCCACATCCAGAAAAGCGCACCAGGACCACCGGCAGCGATAGCGGTTGCAACACCAACAATATTTCCGGTTCCGATTGTCGCAGAAAGAGCTGTACAAAGCGCCCCGAAACTAGAAACCTCGCCTTTTTCTCCATCTGAAGACTTACGGAAAATTGATTTTAATGCGCGTCCCAGTTTGCGGAACTGCATACCACGAAGACGGATTGTCAAAAGCAATCCTGTAACAAGAATAAGGATGATTGTCGGAACACCCCAGACAATGTCATCAATCTTGGTGATAATTGTGTCGAACATTTTGCTTGTCCTTTAAAAAAAATAAGAGCGAAACTACGCAGTCGTATTTCGCTCTCTAAAGAGTATGACAAGAATCTTTTAGCCCTGTCCCTTATGCCTGAGATGTCGGTTTTAATAACCTTAACCCTTCGGCGTCCCACCTGAAAATGGGAACTCTCCAGAGAATCGCCAGTACAGTAACGCTGATGACGATGTAATAGATTAGCACCAAGAAAATATCCGCGTCAACAGGATTATTTGAATAAATTCCGGATTTTAATTGAAAATTCTAAAAAAACTTCATCATAGCCAACACTTTGCTTTTGACCGGGGTACATTCAATCTCCTTACTAAATCAACAAAGCCCGAATTTTCCCCTCTTAATTCATCCGCTCCGTGCAACCATTTCAAAAAAAATGTGTCTAAATATTTTTTTTCTATGGAAATTGTGATAAAATTTATATATACTGACAAAAATACAAAAAATGTCAATTTGGCAGAAATGCAAAAAGAAGGAACGCTATGTATTCAACAATTCCACAGATGTTATATGAAAAAGCAAAAAATTCTCCAAATGCAGTTCTTCAGTGTTCAAAAGACAGCAAAGGCATTTTTCAGCCTGTAACCTATGCGGATTTTGCAGAATTGTCCTTGAATTTTGCCGCGGGGCTTCTTTCTTTAGGGGCAGCTCAAGGCGAGCACATAGGACTGATTGCAGATAACCGGAAAGAATGGCTGGTTTCTTCTGTTGGAATAATGTCCGCCGGCTGCTGCGATATTCCACGCGGAAGCGAGGCGACCGTAAAAGACTTGTCATATATCCTAAGTTTCGCAGGATGCAAAATAATCGTCGCGGAAAACAATTCCAGCTACAAAAAAATCATTGAATGTCGCCCAGAACTCAAAGACCTTGAAAACATCATCGTTATTGACATAAAAAATGTTGACAAAACCGCGGCTGACGTAAAAGTTTATTCCTATGAAGAAATTTTAACCCTTGGAAAAGAATACAGAAATTCAAACCCCGGAAAAACAGAGGAAACCGTAAAAAACGGCAAGGACACGGACACTGCCACAATCATATTCACCTCAGGAACAACAGGAACTCCAAAAGGAGTAGAGCTTCTGCACAAAAATTTTATGTGCCAGATAGAAGGCATTTCCGAAACATTAAACTTAAAGCCCGGCGACAAGACCCTTTGCGTTCTTCCGGTATGGCACGTCTACGAACGCGAGATGGAATACTATTACATGGCAAAAGAAATCGCGATGTGCTACACAAAACCTGTTCCAAGCATGATTATCGCGGATTTCAAAAAAATCAACATCTCATTCATAGCCTGCGTTCCACGAATCTGGGACGCAATCTACAAGCAGATTGAAAAAAACGCCACAGAAAAATCTTCCCTAAAAAAAGTTCTTTTCAAACTCTGCATAGGAGCCGTAACTACCCGACGCTGGATGCTGGACATCATCATGGGCAGAACCCTGCAGTTCAAAAAACCGCTATGGATTCTTACCGTACTGAACAAATGGCTTTATATTCCACGCGAGCTGCTTTTGCCCCTAAAGGCGCTTGGCGACGTCATGTTCTTTTCAAAAGCACGTGCTGTTTTCGGAAGCAGCTTTAAAGTCGGAATGAGCGGCGGCGGCGCGCTAGCCCCAAAACTCGACAGATTCTTTAACTCAATCGGAATAAGGCTTGTGGAAGGATTCGGACTTACAGAAACAGCGCCAATCATCTGCATAAGAAACCCAAGAAAACCGGTAATGGGAACAATCGGAAAGGCAATGCCGTACAACGAAATAAAAGTCGTGGACAAATTCGGCGTCGAATGTGCGCCCGGCCAGATGGGAGTCCTTTACGTCCGCGGCGACAACGTAATGAAAGGTTACTACAGGCAGCCGGAACTTACAGACTCAGTCCTAAAAGAAGGCTGGTTCAACACAGGCGACCTTGTAGTTCTTTCCCGAAA
Source organism: uncultured Prevotella sp. (assembly GCA_963627355.1). Taxonomy (GTDB): domain Bacteria; phylum Spirochaetota; class Spirochaetia; order Treponematales; family Treponemataceae; genus Treponema_D. The sequence continues at coordinate 11,353 of CAVGBY010000021.1, forward strand.
AGGCGACATCATGGTAAAAGGCCGCGCAAAAGACACAATAGTCCTGCGTTCCGGCGAAAATGTCGAGCCTCTCCCTATAGAAAACAAACTCGTTGAATCGCCGTACATCGCGCAGGCAGTAATCGTCGGCCAGGACAAAAATTCGCTCGGCGCACTTTTAATTCCAAAAAAAGAAAATATAGTTGAATACGCAAAATCAAACAACCTTGAATCTGAAAACATCAGCGCGCTCCTAAAAAGCAACGAGATAAAAACCCTGATAAATTCCGAACTGGAACGCCTTATCACCCCAAAAAACGGATTCAAGCCATTTGAAAAAGTCGGCTCATTCTGTTTTCTGGACCGCCAGTTTGAAATCGGAGTGGAACTCACCGCAAAAGGCACTGTAATCCGCAGCAAAGTCAACGAGCTCTACAAATGGCAAATCGCCTCAATGTTCAGCGACTCCGTTCTCGCCCAGGGACTTTCCGGCCTAAGCAGCCTAACCGGAAACCTTGCCGACAACCTAAAAGACTTAAGCTCGGTAAAAAGCGTAATCCTAGAAAAAATTCCAGGAATCAAAAAAGACAGCAACGAAAAATAAATTCATATCATGAAGGGCGGGCAACCGCCCTACGTCTCAAACCTTCAGGTTTTCGCAAGTTTCGCAAGGCTCAACATCTCAAACCTTCGGTTTTCGCCTACCCACCGTGCGGGGATTCCCCGCAACGCCCCTTTTTTCTAAAAAAAACGTAAAAACAAAAAAAAACCGCCCAAAAAGAAAATCTTTCTGAACGGTTTTTAGCTTTTAGCAGATTTTATTCTCTAACTTAAGCCTTTTTTGACGCTGATTTTTTAGCGCAAGTTTTTGCTCCGCCATCCAACGGACGTGGAACTCTTTTCAAGTGCCAAATATCGCGTACATAATCTTCAATTGTTCTGTCAGAAGAGAATTTACCAGCGTTGGCAATATTCTTTAAGCAAGCCTTAGCCCAAGCCTTCTTGTCAGAATAAAGTTTTTCTGCATCATTCTGTGCGCGGCAGTAATCATCAAAGTCAGCAAGAACATAGTAAACATCAGCGCGGTTTCCTTCGATTCCGTAAACCAAAGAATCATACAATTCCTTGAACATCTGGTGTGTCGGGTCATAAGTTCCGTCAACAAGCTGATTAAGAACTTTTGCCAACCCAGGATTTCTTTCAATATATTCCTGCGGATTGTAGCTATGGGCTTCCTCAATCTTCTTGATTTCATCTGTAAGAAGACCAAAGATAAACGCATTTTCTTTTCCAGCCTCTTCAACAATCTCAATGTTCGCTCCGTCCATTGTTCCCATTGTCAAAGCACCGTTGCACATAAATTTCATATTTGATGTACCAGAAGCCTCAAGTCCGGCTGTAGAAATCTGCTCAGAAAGGTCTGCGGCAGGGAAAATCTTTTCAGCAACAGAAACACGGTAATTCTGAACAAACACAACATGAAGCCTGTCGTTTACGCGGCGGTCATTGTTGATTCTTTCTGCAACTGTATTGATAAGTTTGATGATTGCCTTTGCTCGGCGGTAACCGGAAGCCGATTTCGCGCCAAAGATATAAGTCTTTTTAGCCGGCTTATAGTTTGGATCCTCAAGCATTTTATTGTAGACATACATAACGTGCAGAATGTTCATCAACTGTCTCTTGTATTCGTGCAGACGTTTTACCTGAACATCAAAAATTGACTCCGGATCAATAAGCTCGTTCTGGGAATTTTTAAGGTATTCAGCAAGACGACGCTTGTTCTCTTCCTTAATAGACATAAGTTCCTTAAGAGATTTATCATCGTCAAGATATTTTTCAAGGCCTTTAAGCTTTGTAAGATCTTTTTCCCATCCATGTCCAACACGCGCTGTAATAAACGCAGAAAGCTCAGGGTTTGCGCTGCGCAGCCAGCGTCGCTGGGTAATACCATTTGTCTTGTTGTTGAACTTTTCCGGATACAACTCATACCAGTCATGAAGCTCTTTTTCCTTAAGAAGACGAGTATGAAGCTCTGCAACACCGTTTACGCTAAAACTTGCGTGGATTGCAAGCCAAGCCATGTAAACTTTTCCATTGTTGATGATAGACATTCGTCCATGGCGAGCATAATCGTTTGGATATTTTGCGCAAAGTTCAATCATAAAGCGGCGGTTAATTTCTTCTACAATCTGATAAATTCGTGGAAGAAGTCCGCGGAAAATTTCAATCGGCCATTTTTCAAGAGCCTCAGCCAAAATTGTGTGGTTTGTATATGCAAAAGTATGTGTAACAACATCCCAGGCATCATCCCAGCCAACATTGTACTCATCCATCAAGATTCGCATAAGTTCTGGAATTGCAACTACCGGATGGGTATCGTTCAACTGAATCACATGAAGATCCGCAAATTTGCTAAAATCTGTTCCATGGTCAGAAACATAATGGCGAACCAAATCCTGCAAAGAAGCAGAACTAAAGAAATACTGCTGTTTAAGACGGAGAGTCTTTCCAGACGGACCAGAATCATTCGGGTACAAAACAGCAGAAACATTTTCTGCGCTGTTCTGGCGTTCTACAGCACGGTTGTATTCCATGTTGTTAAAAAGCTGCAGGTCAAATCCGTTTGGAGAAGAAGCCTGCCACAGGCGGAGTGTATTTACAGTTCCTGTTTCATAACCAACAATCGGCATATCGTAAGGAGTAGCTGTTACCTCCTCCGCATTTTCAACGTAATATCTGTCGCGGCCATCAGGAGTTTTTCCATAAGTGATGTTTCCGCCGAATTTTACTGTCACAGCCAGGTCAGAGCGTTTGATTTCCCATGGATCGCGGTGGGCAAGCCAATTGTCCGGATATTCAACCTGATAGCCGTTTTCAATTCTCTGTTCAAACATACCGTAGCGGTAGCGGATTCCATATCCGTGTCCAGGATAATCCAAAGTCGCCAAAGAATCCAAGAAACAAGCGGCAAGACGGCCAAGGCCACCGTTTCCAAGACCCGCATCCGGCTCCTGGTCTTCTACCATGTTGTAATCAATGTTCATTCCTTTTAGAACTTTTTTTACATCATCCAAAATTCCAGCATTGATAAGGTTGTTGCTCAAAGCACGGCCCATCAAAAATTCTGCTGATAAATAATACAACTGTTTTGTAGCTTTTTTTTCATATTCCTGGCGGGTAGCCATCCAGTTATCCATGATTACTTCAAGCGCAGAAGCAGAAACTGCATCAAAAAGATCATGTTTATTTGCCTGCGAAATATCTTTACCGTATTGTCTCTTAAGTCGACCTTCAAGATTTTCCTTAAATTTTGCGGCATCAAATTTCATTTAAAATAACCTCCACGGTATTTTTCACTTCGTTAAAGAGTACACAGAATCACAAGATTTTTCAATTGGAATTCCAAAAATAACCTGATTATTTGGCAATCAAAATAACAAAACTTGCGGCCGGAAGAACATATCTCTGCTGCTCCTGAAGCAACGTTTCGTTGTCCGGCTCCGCGAAACCTTCCTCTCCAGACACAGAAGTATCTGCAACATAAAACCAGCGTTTTCCTTTTGGAAGCGTTGGCAAAGTCATTGTAACATCGTAAATATCTGTGTTTCCTGCTATATAAAAATCATTGTCCGGTTCTCCATTTTCATCAGAAACAGAAGAGCCGACCAATTTAAATCCCAGAAAACGTTTCATATTTGACCAGTCAGGATTTTTTCCGTCAACATCATACCATTCAATCTCTGCCTTTGAACCCGAAAAGAATTTTTTTCTGCGGAAAACAGGATGCGATTTTCTAAGCTGAATCGCCTTTCTTGTAAAATTAAAAAGCTCCTGGTTCTTTTTTTCAAAATTCCAGTTTACCCATGAAATTTCATTGTCCTGGCAGTAAGCATTGTTGTTTCCCATCTGGGTACGGCGGAACTCATCCCCGGCGGAAAACATAGGAACTCCCTGCGAAACCATAAGGCAAACCATAAAATTCTTTAATTTTTTAAGGCGAAGTGTTTCAATCTTCGGATTTACAGTAACACCTTCGTAGCCGTGATTGTAGCAGTTGTTGTCATCTGAACCATCGCGGTTGTTCTCACCATTCTCGTCGTTGTGCTTTCCATTGTAACTTACAATATCGTTCATAGGAAAACCGTCATGGCAGCTCACAAAATTGATTGAAGCGTCAGGATTTCTTCCCGAATGGTTGTACAAATCAGAGCTTCCGGCAAGACGTGTCGCGGCCGCTGTAGCAACACCCTCATCTCCGCGGATAAAACGTCTTATGTCGTTTCTGTAACGGTCGTTCCACTCGCTCCATCTTCCGCCCGGAAATCCGCCTACAAGATAACCGCCGCCGCAATCCCATGGCTCGGCAATAATCTTTGAATGGCAAAGAATCGAATCCTCGGAAATCGCATTTGTAAGGAACGGAAAATTCTGCATATAAGACTTTTGGTCACGGCAAAGCGCGGCGGCCAAATCAAAGCGGAAGCCGTCCACGTGCATCTCGCCGACCCAATACCGAAGACTGTCCAAAATCAATTTCGTTGTAACAGGATGGGCCGCATTCACCGTGTTTCCACACCCGGAAAAATTGTGGTAATACTGTTTTTCATTTTCAGGCAGCATATAATAGGCAGAATTTTCAAGTCCACGGAAACAGAACGTGTAGCCGTGCTCATTTCCTTCTGCCGTATGATTAAAAACAACGTCAAGAATCACTTCAATTCCAGCCTTATGAAGCTCACGCACAAGAGTTTTAAATTCCCGCACAGAAGCCCCCGGAGTGCGGTCAAAAGCGTAAGTTGTCTTTGGCGCAAAAAATCCGATTGTGCTGTAGCCCCAGTAATTTGAAAGAGTTTCTCCAGTCTTAGGGTTTATCGCTCCTGTTTCATGCTCGTCAAACTCAAAAATCGGCATAAGCTCAACAGAAGTGATTCCAAGTTTCTTTAGATAAGGAATTTTTTCAACAAAACCTTTGTATGTTCCCGGAGCGCTTACCTCTGAAGTCTGGGAAGCCGTATAACCTTTTAGATGAGCCTCGTAAATAACAGTTTCGCTCAAAGGATAGTTCAAGGGCTTATCACCCTGCCAGTCAAAATCAGAGTCATCAACAACAACGCACTTTGGAAAATTTGACAAATCAGAAAGTTTTCCGTTTTCAACCCCGGCAAGACCAAGCTCCCTCTGTCTATTATAAGACTGAAAAACAGAACCTTGAGAAAAAGCCTTTGCATATGGGTCAAAAAGATATTTGTTAAAATTGAACCTATGCCCCAGCGGCGGATTATACGGACCATCAGCCCTAAAAAGATAAAGAGTTCCCGCTGAAAGACCTTCAACAAAAATATGCCAAACGCTTCCTGTCTTGTTTTTAACAGGATCAAAATCTATTGAAAAAGACGGTTGCTTTGCGTCCGGTGAATCGAACAAATCCAGAACAACTCTCTCTGCGTTTTTGCTATACACTGCAAAATTAACACCGTTTCCTGATGGAGTTGCACCAAGTATTTCAGGACGGCCTTCAGAAATCTGACCTACGTTCATATCTGTTAAGTCTAGCACAAATACAACTCGATTTCCACAAAAAAATCACTCCGGAATCAATCTTGTAATCGTGTTGTCATGCTGACGCCAGTTTTTATCAACCTTAACCTGAAGATCCAAATCAACCTTGAACGGAAAAACCTCGTGTATTTTTTTTATCGACGCAAGACGAATCTGTTTTATCATGCCAGCGCCCTTGCCAATTACCATGCCTTTCTGGCTGTCGCGTTCAACACAGACAAACGCCCTGACCCAGATTTTTCCATTTTCCCCGCGTTTTTCCAGATCAGCAATGCTGACGTAAAGACAATGCGGCAATTCCTGCTGAAGCCGGTTTATCGCCTCACCACGGACAATCTCGCTGATTCTAAACGCAATATCCTGATCGGTATAAACATCCTCGGTGTAAAGGGCAGGCGCAACCGGTGAAACATCGTAAAGCGCGCGAAGAACCTCGTTTATTCCAGAGTCATCTTTTGCAGACATCTCAAGAATTCTCTCTTCCGGCAGTTCAGGCAGATACAGTTTTACAAATTCCCTTGATTTCCTGATTTTTGAATCACTTGCGTCAATTTTATTAAGGGCAACAACAAGATGCTCAATGTATTTTGCGGCAAGAGCAACATTCATCTTTTCCTCTTCACCAGGCTCGCGCGTTGTGTCAATAACATAAAGAATGCAGTCCGCGCCTTCCAAAGTTTCTTCTGTAACAGACTTCAGACGAAGATTCAATTTTTTTTCCGAGTCATGATAACCTGGCGTATCCACAAAAACCAGCTGTCCAAGCGAAGTATTTACAATTCCGCGGATTGCGTTACGCGTTGTCTGAGGAATCGGCGAGACAATCGAAACGGGCTCCTGGCAAGCAGTATTTATAAAAGTTGATTTTCCAGCGGAAGGCCGCCCAAGAATCGCAACAAGCGCAGTCTTTTCCCCTATTCCCGAATTTTCAAGGTCACTCTGATTTTCAGTCTGATTTTTGTTTTCCATAATGAAACAAGTTTAACAGATTTTTTTGGATGAATAAAGTAAAGTCCGCAAAGAAAAAAAATGCCTGCACCTTCTATTTTCAGCGCAGGCATCATAAAAAATCATCTTTGGTTAGAAATTCTCGCTAAGCTTTTCAAAGTAACTCTGCGGATGAGCACATACAGGGCAAACTTTCGGCGCTTCTTTTCCAACGCAAACGTGACCGCAGTTTCTGCAAATCCAGATTGCATCGCCTTCGCTGCTGAAAACAAGCTTGTCCTCAACATTCTTAAGCAATTTTCTGTAGCGTTCCTCGTGGTGCTTTTCAATCTTGCCTACGCCCTCAAACATTTTTGCAATCTGCTCAAAACCTTCTTCGCGGGCAGTCTTTGCAAATTCGTCATACATATCTGTCCACTCATAGTTTTCGCCGTCTGCGGCAGCCTTAAGGTTTTCTGCTGTGTTCCCGATTCCTCCCAGAAGCTTGAACCACATTTTTGCGTGTTCTTTTTCGTTGTTCGCAGTTTCCTCAAAAATAGCGGCAATCTGCTCGTATCCTTCTTTTTTTGCAACGCTTGCAAAATAAGTGTACTTATTTCTAGCCTGAGACTCACCGGCAAAAGCCGCCTGCAAGTTTTTTTCTGTTTTTGTTCCCTTCAAATCCATCGTTGTTCTCCTTACGTTTAGATTCGTTTTTTTTCAAAATCAAATTCTGAAAAATCATTTTATATCTTTTTGCAAGCCGGACATATTCCTGTAAAAATCAGGTTATATCCTTCCACCAAAAAGCCTTTTGACTTCATCTCATCCGCGGCATCTTCCATCTCAACAGACACAGATTCGGGAACATCGCACATTTTTCCGCATTTTGAACAGTGAAAATGAAAATGCTCCTTTGTCGTGCTATCAAAATGGTCAGCACCATCAGGAACACTTATTTTCAGGATGCTCCCTTTTTCCGCAAGAAAATTCAGATTCCTATAGACAGTTCCACGGCTTATATGCGGATCCGCCTTTCTTGCAAGCTCATAGATTTCGTCAGCAGTCGGATGTGAATAATTTTCTGTCATAAGCCCTAGAATCAATTTCCGTTGGTTTGTGTTTCTGCTCTGCATAAAATTTCCTTTTATCCGCCCCTGATAATCAATATTATAAACAGATTTTTTATTTTGTAAATAGTAATAAGTCCTAATAGCAAAAAAAAATAATTTTCTTCCTTTTTTCACGCTTGATATGTATATTTGTATCAGATTAATTTTGAGTTTTACTTCAGAAGGAATAAATTGAATGGACGCGAAGGAAAAGGCAAGTATTGGCGTCCTTAAAAAACACTTCACCATAGCCAATACTTAACTTTTGACTGGGAGTACATTCAATTTCTTTACTAAACCAATAAAACACGAAATTAGGGCTATCAGATTAATTCTGAGTTTTACTTACCATAAACCTGACAAAGCGAGGAATCTATGAACGTCACGACTTTAACAGAGAAAAATTTTGAGCAGGAAGTTCTAAAAAGCGAAAAACCGGTCCTGATTGACTTTTGGGCTTCATGGTGCGGACCTTGCAGGATGCTTTCACCGCTAGTTGACGAACTTGCAGAAGAACACAGCGAATTCAAATTCTGCAAAGTTAATGTTGACGAGGAAGAAAACCTTGCAAAGAACTTTGGAATTATGAGTATTCCAACGCTGATTGTTTTCAAAAACGGCGAGCAGAAGGCAAAAAATATCGGCTCAATACCAAAAGATGCGATTCTTGAACTTATAAAGAATGCGTAGAATTAACAGCAGATTTTCATTATAATTTGGTGGAAAACACAGGCGAAGAGAAATCACCTGAAATCTACAAGGAATTAAAATGAAAATCGCATCTCTAAAACAAGAATTAACAGAAAACTCATACCCGGGGCGAGGAATTATCGCAGGACTTTCAAAAGACGGAAAAACAGCCGTCAGCGCATATTGGACAATGGGACGCAGCGCAGGAAGCCGTAACCGCGTTTTTGTAACAGATGAGGAAGGTATCAGGACACAGGCTTTTGACCCAAGCCTTATTGCAGGCGATCCAAGCTTAATCATTTACCGTGCAGTCAGAGTTCTTGGCTCTAAAACAATTGTAACAAACGGCGACCAGACCGATACAATTTTTGACGGGCTAAAAGAAGGAAAAACGTTTGAAGAATCACTCAGAAGCCGAAAATACGAACACGACGCTCCGAACTTTACCCCAAGAATCTCAAGCGTCCTTGACATTCAAGGCGGGAAATACAACTATGCGATCTCGATTCTAAAAAGCGACAACGGAAATCCTGAAAACTGCCTGCGATTCACGTTCACATACGACAATCCGCAGCCGGGAAAAGCACATTATATCCACACATACATGGGCGACGGAAATCCGCTTCCAAGTTACGAAGGCGAACCGACACCAATAGAAATAGAAGGCGACATCGACACTTTTACAGAAAACCTTTGGTCATGGCTGAACGAGCAGAACAAAGTCTCTCTTTTCGTGCGCCACATCGACATAAAAACCGGAAAATACGAAACAAGAATTATCAATAAGAATAAGTAGTGAGAAACATTCTGGCTTGACTGATTTGTACGCGGGCCAGGAATCTCTCCGCCCTCAAGTTTCCCCAGCCCGCTGCCAAGTTTTTGTCAGGCAAAAACTTGCCTCAATCCCTCCCTCACAGGCTCAGTCAAACCAGATTAATCCATAAAAAAAAGGGGCTATCCATTCTTTTTGGACAGCCCCTTTTTTTTTCTTCACGAAACCTTACTTCTAGCGCAAGAGAGAAAGCACATTCTGTGAGCTCTGATTTGCCTGAGCCAGCATTGCTGTTCCAGCCTGTGAAAGTACCTGGTCTTTTGTGAATTCAACCATTTCGTTAGCCATATCTGTATCGCGGATTCTTGACTCAGAAGCCTGAAGGTTTTCTGCGCCAATGTTCAATCCCTTAACAGTCATATCAAGGCGGTTCTGGTAAGCGCCAAGGTCGGCACGCTGCTTGTTAATCTTTTTCAAAGCCTCGTCCAAAGTACCGATTGCGCGGTTTGCTTCATCAGGACTTTCCAAAGACATAATTGTTTCATCACCAACATTGCGAAGACCAAGAGCCATAGCAGACATTGTTCCGATGTAAACCTGAGTTCTCTGATCCATATTTGCGCCAATATGAAGCCACATAGAACCAGTTACAACATTTTCTCCAGTCGGGCGCGCAAAACGGCCAGTCAACATATTCATACCATTGAACTGAGCAGCAGAAGCAACGCGGTCAACTTCAGCAATCAAAGAAGAAACTTCAACCTGAATCTGCATACGGTCTTCAGCAGAATAAATACCGTTTGAAGACTGAACAGCAAGCTCGCGGATTCTCTGAACAATATCAGTAGTTTCCTGCAAATAACCTTCAGTTGTCTGGATAAAAGAAATACCATTCTGGGCGTTTGTAGAAGCCTGTTTCAAACCTCTAATCTGTGAACGCATTTTTTCTGAAACAGCAAGTCCAGAAGCATCATCACCAGCACGGTTGATTTTCATACCAGAAGAAAGCTTTTCCATGCTCTTCTGCTGAGCCAAATCCTGAATTCCCTGCGACCTCTGAGCGAACATTGCGCTCATATTGTGATTAATAACCATAGTTTATCTCCTTGGTAAGTTTCCAAAACTTATTACAAGGGTCTCACCACCCTTTACTTTACTATCGGAGAATGAAAAATCAACTTTAGAAAAAAAATAAAAAAAATCTCTTTTTTCTTTCGGGCGAAAATTTCCTCAGCAAACAGGCTTTTCAGGGCTACCCTCACGGTCGGTACGCAAAACCCTCCCTTCGGTCAGGTTCCGCGCACTCGCTCCGCGCCCCTTACAATCCTGCGCAGGCTCCACCAGAAAAACAAAATCACCACCGCAAAAAATAGCATCCAAAATTAAACACCAATATCTAAAAACCAACTCGATTTTTTTCTAAAAAACTATTCCAACAAATAATTTTCTGTTAAAATAAAAATATGGCTACAGTAAAAAAAACAAATGCAATCCGTATTCTTGAAACATTAAAAATTCCATACGAAGCAAAAGCCTACGATGATGACGGCGAGCATCCGCTTGCAAAAGGAGCCGCAACCCGCACCGCAGAAAAACTCGGAATCGATCCTGCCACAGTGTACAAGACAATCGTAATGCGAACAGACACAAAAGAGCTCTGCGTATTTTTACAGTCATCGCTCCACGAAATAAATCTAAAAAAAGCCAGAAACGCCGCCGGCTGCAAAGAAATAACCCCGATAAAACCAGAAGAGCTTCTTTCCTCAACAGGATACGTCCGTGGCGGCTGCTCTCCTCTCGGCATGAAGAAAAAACTCCGAACATTCATAGACTCTTCCGCCATGAACCTAGAAAAAATACACATAAGCGCAGGAATCCGTGGAATGCAACTTTCACTTTCGCCAGCAGACCTGGTAAAAGCCTGCAACGCAACCGTAGTAGATTTAATTCTGGAATAAATGCAATTTCAAATCCTATCGGACAAGAAACCACTCCAAAACAAAAACAACAACGCAGCAAACAGATGCAACAGAAAAAAGTCCGCCGCCAAAGAAAGCAACCACAATCCCGAAAACAAGAGCCGCAATCCCCGCCACAGGAGTCTGGGTTGCCTGAACAATCGCAGGAAAAGTCATAACTGCCAAAGTAATATAGGGAACATAAAATAAAAAAGATTTAAGAAATCTATTCTGAATCGGTTTTCTGATTAAAGTCAGCGGCAGCACACGGATTAAATAAGAAACGACAAAAGAAACCAAAATATAAATCCAGACATTTCTATTCATTTCGATCTCCAGCATCATTTTCAACAGGTTTTACAAAAGCACAAGCGGCAGAAATCAAAACCGTAAGAATAATCGTTCGTGTTCCACCAGAAATATCTTTGATTTTAGGCAAAACAGAACAAAGATAACTAAGCAAAAATCCACAGAAAACAGCAAGTGCAATAACAAGATTTTTTTTACAAGGAGGAATAATAATCGCAATGAACATTCCAAACAGCGCAACGCTCAAAGCGCTGACCACTCTCGCAGGAAGATAAGTTCCAGCAACAATACCCAAAGATGTCGCAACGCACCACATAGGAATCGCAAAAAGCATTGCCCCATAATTATAAAAAGGATTCAAATAACCATCCCGCGAAACTGAAATGCCAAAAATCTCGTCCGTAATTCCATAACCAATAAAAAAACGATGAAAAAATGGTGTCTCAGGATTTATTTTCTGGGCCAAAGAGCAGCCCATCAAAAAATATCTGGCATTGATAACCAGAGTCGCCACCGCGACCTCTACATAAGTCGCCTTCGCCTGAACCGCAGAGAAGAGTGCATATTCTCCGGCACTCGCGACATTCAGAAGACTCGCAAAGAAACCCTCAATAAAGTTTAACCCGGCATTCCTTGCGACAATCCCCAACGAGAACGCAACCGCAAAATATCCAAGACCAATCGGAGCTCCATCCCTGAACCCCTCAAAAAAAGCAATTCTTCTCATAGCACACCCATAATCGGCCGGTTAAAAAAAAAGCCCGGCGGCTGCCTACTTTCCCGCCGCAAGGGCAGTATCATCGGCGTTAGAGAGCTTGACTTCCGTGTTCGGTATGGGAACGGGTATTTCCTCTCCACTATGGCCACCGGACATATATCCATGTCCTCCCGGGCGCGGTCCATGCGGCCACTCAGGCCGGCGGCGCGCGCCCGCATGCGCAAAAGGGAAAAATCGGGGAACGCATCCGCGGAATCAACAATATGGTCAAGCCTCACGACCTATTAGTAATGCTCGGCTGAACGCGTCGCCGCGCTTGCACCTGCATCCTATCGACCGGATAGTGTCTCCGGGGTCTTCAGGGGGGACATGCCCCCGGGGAGATCTTGTCTTGAGGTGGGCTTCCCGCTTAGATGCTTTCAGCGGTTATCCCTTCCGAACTTAGATACCCAGCACTTACCCTTGGCAGGATAACTGGTAAACCAGAGGTTCGTCCACTTCGGTCCTCTCGTACTAAAAGCAGCTCCTCTCAAACTTCCATCGCCCATAACAGATAGGGACCGAACTGTCTCGCGACGTTCTGAACCCAGCTCACGTACCGCTTTAATTGGCGAACAGCCAAACCCTTGGGACCTGCTCCAGCCCCAGGATGCGATGAGCCGACATCGAGGTGCCAAACTTTCCCGTCGATGTGAACTCTTGGGGAAAATCAGCCTGTTATCCCCGGAGTACCTTTTGTCCGTTAAGTGATGGCCTTTCCACTCAGCACCATCAGATCACTAAGACCTACTTTCGTACCTGCCCGACATGTCTGTCTCGCAGTCAAGCCTCCTTGTGCCTTTACACTCGTACGATGATTTCCAACCACCGCGAGGAGACCTTCGCGCACCTCCGTTACTCTTTGGGAGGCGACCGCCCCAGTCAAACCGCCTGCCTAACATTGTCCCCAAACCTGCTTCAAGGCTCAGGTTAGAAATCCCATTCATCAAGGCTGGTATTTCACCGCTGACTCCGCGCAACCTGACGGCCACGCCTCATAGTCTCCCAGCTATCCTACACATGATAAATAGAATCCCAATATTAAGTTACGGTGAAGGTTCACGGGGTCTTTCCGTCTAATTATGGGTATCCGGCTTCTTTACCGGAATATAAATTTCACCGAGTCTCGCGTTGAGACAGTGCCCAGAATCGTTACACCATTCGTGCGGGTCGGAACTTACCCGACAAGGAATTTCGCTACCTTAGGACCGTTATAGTTACGGCCGCCGTTTACTGGGGCTTCGATTCA
>CAVGBY010000022.1:0-24161 GCA_963627355.1 uncultured Prevotella sp.
CAATAAAAGAAAGCGGCTGGTATTTTTGGACGGCACCTTTCCAGGATTTTTTTGACAAGAATTTTTCTGATTCAATTTTTCAGGAAGCTTCAAAAAACTCTGCTGAAAATCTTTACTACAGCGGAAAATACAGCCTGAACTGGAAACGGCCGCTTTTTGCCGATGCCAAAGATTTTTTTGTACCTGCAGTTTTTGATTTTTCTTCCGAGCATAGAATCAACGCCTCCTCTGATTTAAGCGGATTTTACATTTTAAAAGCCTCGATATTGAATACACCGATGAATATTTTTGGAATTCAGAGTAAAAACAGGATTTTTAAATGGTACAAAACTGACGAATATGCGATTTCGCTTTCCGGAACTGTAAAAATACCTGAAAATTCACCGGAAAACACTTTGTGGAACATGAATTTTTATGTACAGGCTGGATATTACATAAACGAAACAGACGTTCTGCGGACGGGACTTGAGACAGAATTTTCCCCGGACTCTGCATGGAAAATAACAGGAAGCGCGCGGTACAAACGTAACGTCCCGAGAAATCTTTTGTCTGCAATTATAAAGTTTGTGGACAAAAAAAATAAGCAGAACCGGCAGAAACAAAAACTTTCCAGGAGCGACAGCCTTGATTTTTCACTGGACTACGATGATGAAAGCGACTTCGTAAATCAAAGCTACGATTTTTCACACAAAATTTCTGCCGAAATCTCAAAATCCTTTTCCTTTGACTGCGGATTCGGCTTTTCCCTTAACGTAAAAAAAGAAATAACCGCAGCCTCAGTTTCCGGCACGGCAGGAGGAAAAATCAGTTTTTAGAGGAATCCTTTTATCTCAACAAATTTTACTGAAGCGGAGCAAAATATCCACATTCATCGCGTCCGCTGCGGTTTAAAAGATAGGCTTCAACTTCAACAGGAAGGTATTTTTCGCCAAAATTTGTTGAAAGAACTGATGTATAAGAAAAAGTATACAATCCGCTCGGTAAATCGATTAAGTCCGCAACAATTTCTGAAAGTCCCTGCGGTCTAAAAATATAATATTCTTTTCCAGGCGTATTTGAAACAATAAAATCAAGCTCCTCATCGCAGGCATTTTGGGTCAAAAGGACAGAGGCTACAGAAATATGGTTGTTGTTAAGATATGCAGTTGTTTCAGAAAGGCTGTACTTTTCAAACGCATTCAGGGAAACTTTTCCAGCGGAAATAATTATGACAGCACGTTTATGCTCCGCATTCACAAGGTCGTTCGCGCACAGCCGCAGCGCCAAATCAAGAGGGATTTCATCCGAAACAGGACTTTTCAGTGCAGAAACATCAAATTCAACAGCGCCATTCGGGCGACCGGAATATTCAAGAGCCGGAATTTTTGAGGCAGAAACAATTTTTAATGTTCCGCGGTTTTTCATGGAAGCGGCAATCTCCCTTACGGCGGAATTTATCTGCTCGTTGAATCTGGAAGAATAGGAACTGCGGTCAATCAGCAGCGTTATGTCCGCAAAATCTGAATAAGAGGATGAACCCACAAATTTCAGCTTATTAACAGGGCGTTTTTGTTCTGTTATGTAGAAATTATTTTCACCAAGCCCAACAACCGCAGAACGATGACGGTTTTCCACGCGCACATCAATATAAACTTCCGGAAATTTTGAGGCATTCACCCTTTCAATCTGGACAAAAAGTCCGCCCACAAGCTCCTGCATTTTTGACATCACATATACTTCATTTGAAATAACATCAGAAACAATCACGTTTCCATTCACGTCAGGAACAGCACAGGTAAGACGGGACGGCGCGTTACCGGCATTGACATTCTCAAAGACAGAGCCAGTCTGGGAATCTATCGAGAAAACCTTGTTTGAATCGCATACAACCAGATAATCACCCCAGACACGCATTGACTCAGGATGCTCGAAAGTTTTCTCCGGAACTAAAATCTGCCTGAAATTTCCGGCCAGATCAAATTCGTAGATTCCTCCGGAAATATTGTCCGCAACATAAATATTTTCGCCCAAGACAGCAATTCCTGTAGGTCCTTTTAGCCCCGGAAAATCATGCTGCGCATTTCCAAAATAAAAAAGTCCATTTCCATCCTTGTCAAAGACTGAAATTCTGCGGTTTCCGTAGTCAGAAACATAAATATTCTGCCTTGAATCTTCCGCGGCATACTGCGGTCCTACAAGATTTCCAACAGAACGTCCTTTTTTTCCGATATATTTTACAAATTTTCCTTTTTTGTCCAAAACACAAAGACGGTTTCCCGCGCTTTCTGTAACAAGAAGATTTCCGTCATCAAGCCGAATCAAGTCCATCGGGCGGTCAAAGCCATTCATCGGCCCCGTAACCCTAGAAACAACATTTCCATTGATATTCAGCTTTACAAGCTCATTTGAACCATACGCCAGGACCCAGACAGTTCCATCATTATTCGGAAGAACAGAAACAGGACCGCTAAAAACAAGATTCTGCTCATAAAAACCAGAAAAAGAACCAGCCTCTGTATATTTTGCAGCAAGATCAGACCGCAAAGAACCGACACGGCGCTCCTGGACAATCTCTATCTTATTTTTTAATAGAAGTCCGCCATAACCATTTTGAACCGCCTTGTTCCAGCTTTGAACCGCAGTTCTTTCCATTCCAGAATGATAATAAGATTTTCCAAGCCACTCCAGAATAAGGGAATCGTTCGGCATATAACCAAGCGCTTTTTCAAACTGCATTACCGCATCGTTGAATGTTCCACGGTAATAAGACTGAACGCCACGGCGAAATTCCTGGGCGGCAAATCCCTCCTCCGCAGTCCTGACTTCTCCACTGTAAAGCCCCCCTGTTGAAGTCTGCGGGAATGCTGAAAAAAACGCAAAAGCAGAAAACGCAAAGGCAACGGCAATTTTTTTATTTTTTCTCATTCTTAGTTCCTCTTATGCGCCCGCAAGCTGAACATCACGGATATGCTCCGCAATTATATCGTTTTCTTTATCAAGCTGCTCCGCCATCTCAAGATATTTTTTCGCATCTTTCAACAGACCAAGCTTAAAATAGACATACCCAAGGGAATCAAGGCAAGCCGCCGAATCAGGGGAATTCTGAACCGCCTTTTTGCAGCATGAAAGCGCTTTTGTCAAATCACGGTTTTCTGTAGCAAGAACATATCCCAGTCCGTTCAGAGAGGTAACATTATTCTCATCAATCTCAAGGGATTTTTCATAATAGGAAAGAGCAAGGTCAATCTCCTGCTGCTCCCACGCAATAAAAGCCATCGAGGCGTAAACAGAGGCCGGCTTGTATCCGCTTTCCAGAAGTTTGTTCAGTTCAAATGAAGCAAGCCTTTTTCGCTTTGACTTTGTGTATATCACCGCAAGAAGAAATCGGCACTGAAGAACTCTTTCAATATGCTCACCGCCGGTAACAACCTGCTCCAGATAAAGAAGCGCGTCCTCATATCTTTTTAGTTTCGCGTAGCATAAGCCAAGATAATAGGCAATTTCCTGCGACTCCAAGCCAGAATCCTCCGGCAGAGCAAGAAAAAACGCAAGGGCATCAGAATATTTTTTCTGATTGTATAAATCAATTCCCTGAGACAAAATATTTGTATCGCTCATAGTCCCCACCACCTTGACATGAGAAATGTTAGAGTTCTTTCTATTCTATAACGAAAATTTAATACCGTCCACAGCACAGGCCACAGGTTCCGCATTTATCAGTGAAACAGAAACTTTTCCGTTTACAACAGCGTGAAAATCATTTCCTTCCCTATATGTTGAAACAGGAACTTCACCGTAAAAAACCGACTCAAACGAATTTTCCACACCGCCACAGTCCTTTTTCTTTATCTCAACAATGTCCTTATAAACCCGGTGCGAAAGATACGGGCAGAATTCAACATCCTTATATTCAGGAAGAGCAAGCGCATTCACGCTTACAAACGCTGAAGGAGCATTTAACCGGCAAAGCCCCAGAAGAGCCTGGATATTCTTTGCGGCAAAATCCGCCATAGGTTCATATATAAAAAGATTTTCATCCGCAGTTCCAGAAACAAGATAATGCCCCTCGCCGACAGGCTGGACGCTAAAAGCGACCCCGGGAATTCCCATCATAACAGCCTGACGGGCCGCGGCGCAAGTTCCCGAATATACGACATCAGTTCCAAGGTTTGCCCCGGCATTTATTCCAGAAACAACCGCATCTATTTTCTTAGGAAAAATACCGCTGCTGACCGCCGTAACAACACAATCAACAGGAGTTCCCGAGCAAGTCCATTCGTCTTCAGAAATTTTCATAAAATCCAAAGAGCTGAAAGTCATCCCATGGGAAACCGCAGAACGGTTAGCGGAAGGAACCATCACATAAACTGTATGTCCGTCCTTTAAAAGTCTTTTTTTCAGGACGTCAAGTCCTTCCGCATTGAATCCGTCATCATTTGTAAGAAGAAATGTCATATCAGTCTCTTAAAACCTTTGCGCCGTCGCTGGAATGAACCTCGTGGCAGTCCGGTTTGAATCCAAAAATCCGCTCGTACTCAGAAAGCTTCTGCTTAAAAGGCTCAATATCCTGCTCCCGGATAAACGCATAAAGGCAGCGTCCAAAACCTTTTCCTGTAAGGCGGCCGCAGGTAACAGGATTTCTGATAAACTCCAGCTTAGGCTCAAGCTCATTCACCCTTTTTAAAATCCAGTCAATTTCAGGACACGAAAGATTGAAATAATCCCTAAGACTTTCGTGGCTATGATTCACAGCCCGCGCAAAATGCATAAAATCATCTTTCTGGCAGGCATTTATAGCATCAAGAACATCCTGATGCTCGCGCATAACGCAGAGAAGTTTTCGTTTTGTGTCCTCTCCAACCACAGAAAGTTCCTCATTTATGTCCGTGACATTGTTTATATACTGCCAGCCGCCGTAAACATTAGGCTTTGTTTCCCTAAGGTCACCAAGGACAAGGGCATTCTGAGGCTCGTAAAGATTCTCGCGGTCCCAAAGCTCGTACCGGGGAACTTTTGCGTCAACAAGAAATATATGCTTATCACTGAATTCAAACGGAACCAAATCCCATGAATTCTTTGAATAATTTGTAACGATGAAATTTCCTTTTTTTGCGAACATGGCAGAAAAATTATCCGCGTTGTGGTTAACCTGCTGAAGGAAAATCTTGTTCGCGCGCTCGATAACCTGAATCAAATTAACATCATCGCAGTGCAGGCCAAAAAGCTTCTGAATCGCCTTTGCCGCCGCAACTTTTATTGCAGTCGTGATTCCAAATCCCGCCGAAGGAAGAATATCACTAAAAACCGTCAGATCCATTCCGCCAAGCTCATACCCGCCGGATGTAAAACCGTAGATAACCGCCTTTAATGCGTTCGCCCACCTGTCCTCTTTCTTATATTTTAATGATGTTACAGAAGATTTTTTCCTGTCGTTAAGCTGGCTGAAATAAAAATGGACAGAAGAATCCTCACGCCTTGAAATTCCAACATATACCGGAAGATCAACAGCCATCGACAAAGTCTTATCCTTGAAAAACCAAGTGTTCTCGCCAATAAGATGAAAACGCCCCGGAGCAGTTGCAACAACCGCCGGTTTCACGCCATATTCTGAATAATGTGCCTCGTCTAATAATTCCATTAAGCTGATATACCTTTCTTTAATTATTGTTTTTTTATTTGCATACTGTTAATATTAAATCAATGAGTCGTATTTTACAAGTTTTTTGTATTTTTTTATCAGCATCGATGCTTTCTCTTGGAATTCCGAATGAATTTTATCTTCTTGGCTCACCGTTCTTCGGATTCATCGCGCTTGTGCCGCTTTATCTTGTCTTTTCAAACCTGAAATCATACAAAGACGCTTTTATGTTCATGGCTCTGCACACAGGTCTATCACATCTTATGTCAAGCTACTGGCTTGCGTATTTCAAGGATTTTGCCGCGCTGACCCTTGGCGCATCCGCAATTGGAACTGCGGCGATAGGCGGTTTATGCGGACTTTTTTTCTATATTCCTTTCTATAAACTCAACGGGCCTGGAAGCCAGAAAGCGTATTTTCTTGACAACAGAATTTCCTTTACATCGCTGAAAATTTTCTGGTTCGCCATCTGCTACGTCTCATACGAATGGATAAAGTCCACCGGATTTCTTGCCTATCCATGGGGAACGCTTTACCAGACAAGCTATCACTTTAAGATTTTTACACAGATTGCGGACATAACAGGTGTCTACGGAATCAGTTTCCTTATGGCCTGTTTTTCAGCGCTTCTGGGAGAAGGATTTTTCCTTTATTTTTCAAGGACAACGGAAGAGGCTAAAAGACGCGGATTTTTTGGATATTCCTGCGCGGCATTAACTTTGGCGGCTGTTTTCGGAGCATCTTTTTTATATGGAATTTTTCAATACACCCGGACAAGACTGCCGGAAAAAACAGTCAATACAATAATGGTCCAGCAGAACGCAGATCCGTGGACACTTTCATCTGATGACGAGACAATACTCGCCTCTGAGCGGCTTACCCAGGAAAAACTAGAAGAAGCAAAAGCCGCCGGAAAAAACGTTGACCTTATCGTATGGAGCGAAGGCTGCCTAAAATACAGATTTCCGCGTTCCGAAAGCCACTACAGATATTTTCCCTCTGAAAAACCGCTGATTCCCTTTATAAAAGAAACAGGAATTCCTTTTTTGCTGGGAGGCTCGTACTCTCCGGACTACAGCCCAAAGCATTTTAACGGAGCGCTTCTTTTTGACGCAGAAGGAAATTTCCGGGGCGCATATCCAAAAAACCATCTTGTTCCGCTTGCCGAGGCAGTTCCATTTTCCGATGTAAAAGCCGTGGCAAACTTCTTTAAAAAAGTGATAGGAATTTCCGCGGGCTGGGCTGCCGGAGACAAATACACAATGTTCAACATTCCGTGCAGTTTCCCGGAGGAAAAAATCCCGGAAGTTTCAAGTGTGGTTTCCCTGCACGAAAGCTATCAGGACTCAAAAAAAGAAAAAAGACCTTCTGTAACGTTCAGCACACCAATCTGCTATGACGACGCTTTTCCGGACG
This sequence comes from uncultured Prevotella sp., assembly GCA_963627355.1. Lineage (GTDB taxonomy): Bacteria > Spirochaetota > Spirochaetia > Treponematales > Treponemataceae > Treponema_D. Next base: position 7,034 of record CAVGBY010000022.1, read on the forward strand.
TGTGCCGGCCGCTGGTAAACTATGGCTCAGAATTTTTTATGAACATAACAGACGACTCCTGGTCAAGAAAAAAATCCGCTGAATACCAGCATTTTGCGGTCTCATATTTTAGGGCGATTGAGCAAAGAACAACTTTGGCGCGCTCGACAAACGCGGGATATTCAGTTGTTATAAATCCGGCCGGAAAGATTGTCATGGAAATGCCGCTTTTTCAGGAACACGCTGAATTTGTAAAAATTCCAGTCTACAAAAGGCAGACAACAATCTACCAGAGATTCGGAAACTGGCTTCCGGAACTTGCGTTTTTAACAATTATTGCTGCAATGTGCAAATCATATCTTTCAAGAAACGAGGCTCTTGTTGTAAAATCCGAAAGGAAAAAATTCAAAAAAACAAAGAAGAAAGGAAAATAAAATGCGCTGCCCATACTGCGGAAGTATCGATGACAAAGTTGTAGAATCTCGGACAATGGCGAACGGGGAAAGCATCCGTAGAAGAAGAGAATGCATTTCCTGCGGATACCGTTTCACCTCCTACGAAAAAATTGAAGAAAAGCCTTTTATGGTCATAAAAAAAGACGGGACCCGACAGCCATTTGAACGCGCGAAACTTGCAAAAGGAATTGAACGCTCTTTTGAAAAACGTTCAGTCGCAACAGGAACAGTCGAAAACATCGTCCTGGAGATTGAAGACGAGGCAATCATGAGCGCCCGAACGACCCGGGAAATCTCAACGCAAAAAATCGGGGAAATTGTTCTGCGCCGCCTTTACGAGATTGACAAGGTGGCATACATACGCTTTGCCTCCGCATATAAACATTTTGAAAGCCTTGATGAATTCATAAACGAGATAAAATCGGTGGAGGAAAACCAGAAATGAGCGGACAGTCAGTTTTTCCAGAATGGCGGGCGTTTTTAGGCTCAGCCTCTGATGAGGAAACAAAAAACGTAATAAAATCCGTTGTAAAGCGTTCCGGTGAAATCGCAAAATATGACAGAAAAAAAATCGAGAATGCGATTGACAAGGCAATCAACGCGGTGGAAGGTCATTTTGACCCGGAAAGAGCATCCGGACTCACAGACCTTGCGGAAGAAAGAATACGCCTTCAGATGGCAGGAAACCGGGCACATTCAATTCCGGCGATTGAAGAAATCCAGGATATAGTGGAATCCGTTCTCATTGAAAACAAGGAAGTTGAAGTCGCAAAAGCATACATAATCTACCGGGCAAAGCACGAGGCGATGCGCGGCGCACACAGCCTTATGCTTGACATAAACCGCACAATGGACGGCTATCTTGCGAAAAGCGACTGGCGCGTGCACGAGAATGCGAACGTGAATTTTTCACTTGGCGGACTTATCCTGCACAACTCAGGAACAATCACCGCAAATTACTGGCTGAACAACATCTACCCAAAAGAAATCGCGGAGGCGCATAGACACGCATCTTTCCATATACACGACCTTTCGATGTTCAGCGGATACTGCGCAGGCTGGTCACTGCGACAGCTTATACAGGAAGGTCTTGGCGGTGTTCCGGACAAAAATTCCTCTAAACCGGCGTCGCATCTTTCAACGCTTGTAAACCAGATGGTGAATTTTCTGGGAGTTCTTCAGAATGAATGGGCCGGGGCGCAGGCTTTCAGCTCATTCGACACATATCTTGCGCCTTTTATAAAAAAAGATAATCTTACCGAAAAACAAGTCCACCAGTGCATCCAGTCGTTCATTTTTGGAATCAATGTTCCAAGCCGGTGGGGCTCGCAGGCTCCGTTCACAAACATCACGCTTGACTGGACTTGTCCGGAAGATTTAAAAAACAAAAAAGCGATTGTCGGCGGAAAGGAACAGGATTTTACATACGGTGAATGTCAGAAAGAGATGAATATGATAAACCGCCACTTTCTTGAGATAATGAAAGAAGGCGACGCGGACGGACGCGGATTCGGTTACCCTATTCCGACATATAACATAACAAAAGATTTTGACTGGAACTCAGAGAACGCAAAAATGCTCTTTGAGATGACAGGACAGTACGGAACTCCATATTTCCAGAATTTCATAAATTCAGACCTGAATCCGAACGATGTGCGCTCAATGTGCTGCCGGCTGCGTCTTGACAAACGCGAGCTCAGAAAACGTGGCGGAGGTCTTTTCGGCTCAGATGAATTCACAGGCTCGCTGGGAGTTGTAACAATAAATCTTCCGCAGATCGGCTACCTTTCCCGGACAAAAGAAGAATTCAACGCACGGCTTGACCATCTTATGGATCTTGCAAAGGAATCTCTTCAAATAAAAAGAAAAGTCATCCAACGGCTTTATGAGGGAGGACTTTTTCCGTACACAAGACGCTACCTGAAAACGCTCGACAACCATTTTAACACAATCGGACTTTGCGGAATGAACGAATGTTGCCAGAATTTTCTGAACGTCAATATCGCAGATGAAAAAGGCAAGGAATTTGCAGAGGAAATTCTTGACCATATGCGAAAGCGGCTCCAGACCTACCAGGAAGAAACCGGCGAGCTTTTCAATCTTGAGGCAACCCCGGCGGAAAGCACCTCGTACCGTCTTGCAAAACACGACAAGGAACAATTCCCGGACATAATCACCAGCGGTGAAAAAGAGCCGTTCTACACAAACTCAACGCAGTTACCAGTCAATTTTACCGCGGACATTTTTGAAGCGCTCGACCATCAGGAAAGCCTTCAGACAAAATACACCGGCGGCACAGTTTTCCACACTTTTGTAGGCGAGCAGATAAAAGACTGGAAAAGCACAGCGAACCTTGTAAAGACAATTTTTTCAAACTACAAAATTCCGTATCTTACAATCTCCCCGGTTTACTCAGTCTGCCCGGTACACGGATATTTAAGCGGAACTCACTTTGAATGTCCAAAATGCAAGGCTGAAAAACAGAAGCAGCTTCAGGAAAAACTTGCCGCCCTTGAAAAAGAAAAGCAGGAACTTTTGAAAAACTCGTAAATTCACCTTGAAAATTCATTGACACCAAAACCAATGGTCGATAAATTCAATTTTGGGGATATTTTTTTGTGGGAGAACCTATGCGCACACTTGAGCAAATTGAAAAAGAAATCGCAGAAACAAAAGCCGGTCTGGAAGATGTCCACGGAACAGAAACGGAAGTTTATTCAAGAATCGTAGGTTACTACCGCGCCGTGCGGAACTGGAACAAGGGAAAGCAGGATGAATTTGGCCAGCGGAAAATGTTTTCACTTGAAAATCCAGGGCAATTTTCACAAAACCAGACTAAAAATGATGAAGAAACAAATATTCCGGAAAAAAACGGACTTCCAGAAGAAAAAAATGGCTATTATGAAATCTACACAAGAAAAACCTGCCCGAACTGTCCTCCTGTAAAAAATTATATGGGAAAAATAAAACTTTCCGGAAAATCAGTCGATGTGGATTCCGACACAGGACTTGCAGAAGCCGCAGAAAAGGGAGTTTTTGCCGCCCCGACAGTAATTTTTTACGACAAGAACGGAAATGAAACCGCCCGCGGACACAATGTTGAGGAACTAGAGGAAATCTTTTCAAAAATTCCTTTAAGAGCATAAAATGCCTTCCGTAAACAAAAAAAATCAGGGAATCCTTATAAAGACAACACTTGTGGATTTCCCAGAAAATATAGCGTGCGCATTTTTTCTATCCGGCTGCAACTTAAAATGCCCGTACTGCTACAACCACGAACTTGCACAAGGCATAATCCCGGAAGAAAATTCAGTTTCAGAAGATGAACTTTACAAATATCTTGAAAAAAGAAAAAAAGTCCTTTCCGGTCTTGTGATAAGCGGCGGCGAAGCGCTGTTAAATCAGCATTTACGAGATATAATCACAACCGCAAAATCCATCGGCTACAAGATAAAACTTGACACGAACGGAACTTTACCAGAAAAACTAGAGCTGCTTGTTTCAGACAAAAGCACAAGACCCGACTTTATAGCGATGGATGTAAAGACAAGTCCGCAAAAATATTATGAAAAGCTGCTACTTTGGGCTGAAAAAGACGCTTTCCATGAGAAAACGCAAGAATCTGGACTTTCAGAAAAAATCATACGCTCAATAAAAATAGTCTCAGAATATCCTGCGGAAAACCGCGAATTCCGCACAGTCCTTGTTCCTGGCCTGATACAAAAAGAAGATATTGAAGAAATTTCAAGGTTTCTCCCGGCGGACGCAAACTGGATGTTCTCACAATTTTTAAATGAAAACTGCCTGAATTCCGAATTCAACAAAATTCTGCCGTTCACCCAGGAGCAGGCCGAAGAATTTGTAAAAATAGCGAAAAAAAGAATTCCCAACGCAAAACTCAGGTAAAGACAAACGCCGTTTTATTTCTGAATCAGCCCTAAATTCAAGTTTTCCCCTGAAAATCAACAAAATTAGAAATTTAGGCAAATTTCAGTTATTGACTATTGACACTCCTCCAAAAGAAATGATAGTATCATAGACATCATATGGCGATGTAGCTCAGCTGGTAGAGCACCCGGCTCATATCCGGTAGGTCATAGGTTCAAGCCCCATCATCGCTAGAAAGACTTGCATAATGCAGGTCTTTTTTTTTGCACTTTTGAAAAAAACATAAGCCGTCGATAAAGATTTTATTCACTTTTATACGTTTTTATACAGATTTATATGATTTTATACGATTTTATATATTTTTATATGATTTTATACAGTTTTCTACGCAAGACATTCCAAAAATTTTCAACAAAAAAATAATTCCTTTCATCTTATTTACAACAGATTCAAAAAGATTTATTATGTGCGAATGGAAACATTTAAAGCACCATTCAAAGGTCGTTCATTATTAAATTGGATTGACTGGACACCAGAAGAAATTGAGACATTGCTGAACCTTGCCTTTCAGGTAAAGGCAGAATCGCATCGCGGCGAAATCCACCAGCGTTTTCTGGGCAAAACAATCGCCCTTATTTTTGAAAAAAGATCAACAAGAACAAGAAGTTCTTTTGAGACCGCTTTCGGCGAAGAAGGCGGACATCCTGTTTTTATGTCTACAGACGATATCCAGCTTGGCGGAAAAGAATCTGTGCAGGACACAGCGCGTGTACTTGGAAGAATGTTCAGCGCCATTGAATTCCGTGGATTCAAGCAGGAACACGTTGAGCAGCTGGCTAAATACTCGGGAATTCCTGTGATAAACGGGCTCACAGACGATTTTCACCCTACACAGGCGCTTGCCGACATAATGACTTTAAAGGAAAATTTTGAGACTGTAAAAGGCTTAAAATGGGCATTCTGCGGCGACGGAAGAAACAACGTTGCCCGCTCAATGATGCTTATCTCTGCAAAGCTTGGAATAAATTTCGCAATATATAGCCCGAAAGAACTTTTTCCTGACCAGAAAATAATTGATATTTGCGAGCCATTTGCAAAAGTTTCAGGTGCAAAAATTCAAATCAGTGATAAAATGGATGTTGTGGAAGGTGCAGACTGTCTTTATACAGATGTCTGGGTTTCAATGGGAGAAGAAAACCTTAAAGACCAGCGCACAAAACTGCTTACTCCTTTCCAGGTAAATTCAGAGCTTATGAAACGAACCGGAAAGTCAAACACAATCTTTATGCATTGTCTTCCTGCAGTAAAAGGACAGGAAGTTACAGAAGATGTTTTTGAAAGCACAGCAAGCCGTGTCTGGGACGAGGCGGAGAACAGAAAGCACACCATAAAAGCCATTATGCTGGGATTAATCTAATTTTCAGCAGGATGATGATTACATTTTCTAAATAAGGAGATGACTATGAAAAAAAACATCATAGCACTTTTAGCACTAGCAACTTTAGCAACAGCCACATTCGCAGTACCAGTCGCATACAATGAAAGCAGCGAAAAAAACTGGAGCAGCATGTCTTATGATTACGTTCCTGTCTACAAGGTTCTTGAAGGCAAAAATGCTTTTGTTGTCATTTATCAGAAAGGAAAATATGGTGTCGGAAACACAACTCTCCCTAAGAAATGGGCCCACAGAACAAAAGACGAAGGTCCGAAGCTTAGAATAAGAAATTTGCCGTCAGGAAAGCTAAAGCCTTACCTTACAGTTGTAAAAGACGATGGCGAATTTAAATATGTCATCCTTACAATGCCACAAAGCAAATCAAATGCCGCATGGGGTGTTGTGGCAAACGGAGCAGACCTTGAGACCGACAAGGACACCCTTGAATCATTAAACTAAATTCTGAGCAGGCTGTTTTATAGACAGCCTGTTTTTTTCACATAAAAAATAAAAACCACACAATGGACATTTTACCGGATGAAAACTATACCACAAGAAAAATTTGCAGCTTTTAAATCATTTGTCGAAAATCACGACTATTTTTACATTGCAGGACACAAAGAACCGGACGGTGACTGCGTTGCCTCATGCATCGGGATTTCAAAAATAATAGAACACTACAAAAAACCTTTCGTCCTGCTGAACGCAGGTCCATTCAAAAGAATTGAAATAAAAAAGTATGCCGATTTTTTTACAGACAAAATGGATTTTCAGACAAACGACGAGCGAAAAAAAACCGGACTTATCATATGTGACTGCTCTGAGATTTCCAGACTTGGCGACATAAACGGAGATCTTGACGGATTTGACACATTTATAGTTGACCACCACAAGACCGCGGAAATTCCAGAAGGCGCAGAATCCATCATAGACCCAACCTGCCCTGCCGCATCAGTTCTTGTCCAGCTTCTGTACGAAAACCTTGCCGGTGAAATTCCTCTGGAGCTTGCTGAAATTATATTTTTCGGCTCAATGACCGACACAGGATTCTTTAAATTTCTTTCACCGAACGACGCTGATGTTCTAGTCGCCCTTTCCAGACTTGTAAAGACCGGTGTAGACCCGCGAAAAACATACGATTACATAACAAGCGGAAAAGCGTACTCAACACGAAAACTTCTAGGAATTCTTTTTGACCATGCGGAACGCTATATTGACGGAAAACTTGTCCTGACATATGAAACAATGGATGACACAAAGAAATGGGGGCAGGAAGGCCGCGACTCAGACGCATTGTACTCAGCATTTCTTGCCGTAAATGGCGTCGAGGCAGTTGTATTTTTGCGGCAGGATACAGATTCAACCTGCACAGCCGGACTTCGCTCAAGGGATAAAATTGATGTCAGCGTTGTTGCCTCAAAATTTGGCGGCGGCGGACATAAAAACGCCTCCGGTTTCAGCTGCAACGGAAAACTTGAAACACTTATTCCTTCTGTGGTAAAGGAATTTTCAAGGATAATGTAAAAAAAAGTTAAAAATCAAAAAGTTGGCACGATACTTGCTTTTAAATAATTGTACATTATTTAAAAGTGGAGTATCAAATGAAAAACAACCGCATCAATCTGAATTCAATTCCAGAACTGATTGAATCAGGAATCATAACGAAAGACAATGCCGCAAAAATGATTGCCGAGGATTTAGCCCGAAATCCAGAAGATTATCATCTTAATTCAGATGACGAGGATATTCTAAGCGAACTTTGCGTCCAGATTTTGCAGTCGAATGATTTTATCTTTAAGAATTACAAAAAAGAAAAATGCAAATTCAAGACGTATCTCTACCAAATCCTGAAATATAAAATTCTTTCAATTATCCGCGACAACACTATAAAAAGCTCAGGAGAAAAATTTATAAAACAGTATCCCCTCTTTCAATATGAAATGCAGACCGAGCTTTACGAAATGGACGAGGCTCCATTCAAAATCGCGCATATCAAACCTTTCATCAAAAAAACTGAAGATAAAGTCACTTACAAGGAAAAAAGAAGCGGCAAAAAGTCAAGGAAAACCAGCCTGCAGGAAAAAACTCAAGAAGAAAAACCAAGAATGAAAATGCGGGACCTTGTCTCCTACTGGGCAAACAGAACTTCGCCAAAAGCAAAAACCGCGCTGATTCTTGCGCTAAAATCAAGTTACTACATCACGGATGAACACATTGACTCAGTCTGCGACTATTGCGAAATTTCCAAAAAACTTCTGCAGAAAACAATCGATGAGCTAAAAAATTCAATTCCTGAAAAACATGAAAAAATCGAACTGATGCAGAACCGGCGGACAAAATCATACAATTTTCATATGAAACTACAAAATCAGATTTCCGAAACAGTTGACATCGAAAAAAAAGATAAACTTTCAAAAAAATATGAATACCACAAAAAAAAATGGCAGGAACGGAACAGCAGGGCCAAAACGAGTACCATAAAATTATGCCCGACAAACAAGCAGCTCGCAGAAATCTTAGGCATAGGAGAACGGCAGGTTGGAAATTACATAAAAAATGCGGAAATCATTGCCGAATCAATCAAAAAAGAAATAAAGGACAGCGCTGAAAACTCGTAGACTATAAAAAAAAAATTGAATAGAATCGAAAACATGAAAATTTATTTAGCAACTGGAAATAAAAACAAAAAAAAGGAAATGAGCCAGATTCTTTCCGGACACACAATTGTAACTCCCTCTGATGAAGGAATTGACTTTAATCCTATAGAGAATGGAAAAACTTTCTACGAGAACAGCATCATAAAGGCAAAAACCTTGTACGAAATTGTTCACTGCCCTGTAATTGCCGATGACTCGGGAATCTGCGTGGACGCGCTGGGCGGAATTCCCGGAATTTATTCAGCCCGTTACGGAGGTCCTGAATTCCCTATGGGAAAACCAGACGGCTCAAAGACTCCGCAGGAACTTCAGAACAAATTTCTTATTGAATCTTTAAATTCTAAGATCGCCGGTGGAAAAACAGAAACCTCGGGATTCAAAAACGGACCACGCTCCGCGCATTACACCTGCGCAATGGTTCTTTATCTTGGCGCGGACAGAATTTTTGTCTCACAGGACACGATGGAAGGAACAATCGTAGAAACCGTAGAGGATGCGGCCGGCGACGGCGGATTCGGCTACGACCCGATTTTCTTTCTTCCTCAATACGGAAAAACTTCCGCCCAGATTTCCGCCGAAGAAAAAAATGCGATTTCCCACCGCGGAAAAGCAACCCGGGCATTGGTCCAGCTGATGAAAACTCTGCCGGATTTTAACTGATAAAAAATTTTGATTTTTTTTGATTTTTTCTTAAAGTTTTATAACCTAGTTTCCGACAATTGAAGCAGAAATGTTATGACCGCACGGCTTTTATGGCACGGCTGTCAGATAATTCTGCTGCAAATGAGTGTAGATGTGGCCTTGTAAACATATACACCATTTGCATTTTTTCGGGGCAGCAAGGATGTTGTCCTTAAAGATTCCAAGGAGGAACAAACTATGGTTATCAACCACAACATGTCGGCAATGTATGCCAATCGTCAGCTGGGAGTTACAGGACTCGGTATCTCTAAAGATATGGAGAAACTTTCTTCCGGTGAAAGAATCAACCGTGCAGGCGATGATGCTTCTGGTCTTGCAGTATCAGAAAAAATGCGTTCACAGATCCGCGGATTGAATCAGGCTTCTCAGAATGCTTCAAATGGTATCAGTTTCATCCAGACAACAGAAGGTTATCTGCAGGAAACAACAGACATCATGCAGCGCATCCGTGAATTGGCTGTTCAGTCATCTAACGGAATCTACAGCGCAGAAGATCGTATGCAGATTCAGGTTGAAATTTCTGCCCTTGTTTCTGAAGTAGATAGAATCGCTTCTTCTGCACAGTTCAATGGTATGAATATGCTTACAGGCCGCTTTGCTCAGCCAACAGGTGAAAATGTTGTGACTGGTTCTATGTGGTTCCACATCGGTTCAAACATGGATCAGCGTATGCAGGTTTTCATCGGAACAATGTCTTCTACAGCATTGGGAATCCGTGAAATCGGCACAGAAACAAAACTTTCACTTGAGACACCGGAAGATGCCAACCGTGCAATCGGAACTATCGATGAAGGTCTTAAGAAAATTAACAAACAGCGCGCAGACCTTGGCGCTTACCAGAACCGCATGGAATATGCAGTTCGCGGTCTTAATATTTCTGCAGAGAACCTTCAGGCTTCTGAATCACGTATCCGCGATACTGATATGGCAAGCCAGATGGTAGAGTTCACAAAGAATTCTGTACTTCAGCAGGCAGGTACTGCTATGTTGGCTCAAGCTAACAACCAGTCACAGAATGTCTTGTCTTTACTAAGATAGTGTAATATAATTGTGTATGGGATTTTAGGATTCCATACACAAGATTGTACGGTCATTTCTACTCTACTCATTTCTCTTGAAAAATCGTACATTATTATGCACTATTTTAACGTGTTTTCAGACACGCTTGTTCTTTGAAAAAGTGCGGTCCATGCTGTCTCGTGACAGCAGAAACAGTGGGTGTGGAAACAAACTTACTGTTTCTGCTGTATGGGTCTGAAACTGAAAAAGGAAGGCGCAAATCCTTTTCAGCCGGCACAAGGCAGAATGCAGAACATGATGTTCTGGATTAATGACATGGAGGGCACAGATATGATTATTAATCACAACATGAGTTCTTTGTATGCAGATCGTGTACTTGGCATTTCTAATGACGGTATCATGAAAAACATCGAAAAACTCTCTTCAGGTGAAAAAATTAACCGTGCTGGCGATGATGCTTCAGGACTTGCTGTTTCTGAAAAAATGCGTTCCCAGATTCGCGGTTTGAATCAGGCGAGCCGAAACATCGAGAACGGTGTTTCATTCATTCAGACAACAGAAGGATATTTAACAGAAACTACAGATATTCTTCAGCGTGTACGTGAGCTTGCAGTTCAGTCTGCAAACGGAATCTACACAGATGAAGACAGAATGCAGATTCAGGTTGAAGTATCTCAGCTTGTTGCTGAAGTTGACAGAATCGCCAGCCAGGCTCAGTTCAACGGCATGAATATGCTGACAGGACGTTTTGCATCGGGAGCAAGCGATGTGATGCAGTTCCAGATTGGAGCAAACATGGATCAGAACACAAGAGTTTTCATTGGAACAATGACAGCTCAGGCTCTTGGTCTTAAGGGTGCTCAGGGTTCAGAAGATGCTGTTACTATCAGTGATCCAGAAGCTGCCAACGCAACTCTTGGCACAGTAGATGTGGCTTTGACAAACGTTACAAAACAACGCGCTGACCTTGGTGCTTACCAGAACCGCTTCGAAATGGCTGCGCGCGGAATCAATATTGCCGCTGAGAACACTCAGTCAGCAGAATCAAGAATCCGCGATACAGACATGGCTTCTGAGATTGTAGAATATACAAAGAACCAGATTCTCACACAGTCTGGTACTGCAATGCTTTCACAGGCAAACAGCCAGTCACAGAATGTTCTTGCTCTTTTGAGCTAAAAGCGGAATTTAATGTTAAAAGATTGCTGGATGTCATCTTTTGACAATTAAAACGTGGAGTGGGAGGGGTGCGCCCCTCTCCCATTTCTTTTTATCAAGGAGGAAGCCTTATGAATACGATAAGTTCATTTGGGCAGACGTTGGCCATGGAAGGCCTGAATCTAAACAGCAGTGCTGTTACTCCGGCAAAAAGTATGTCTACACAGAAAACCAGCGCTGTAAACACTTTGAAAACTCCTACAGGTTCAGAAGTTGTTGACAATCTTGTTCAAAGTCTGGCGGAAATAAAAGCTGATGCGCAGCAAATGCAGACTATGTCCGACAGAGTTATGGGCAGAGAACTACAGTTCAATGTAAACAAAGAACTTGGCAGCATTGTCGTAAAAGTCGTAGATCCAAGTACCGAGCAGGTTGTAAAGGAGATACCTTCTGAAGAAATTCAAAATTTAAAGATTCGGATTAGAAAGGCAATCGGTGTTCTTTTTGACCAGGTCGTTTAAATTAAGATTCAGATTTATTCATTATGGCAGGAATCAACATACCCGGTGTTACCAACCAGTACAACACAAACGAAACTGTTGAAAAACTTATGCAGATCGAGCGAATTCCGCTTACAAGGGAGCAGAAAACGCTTGACTCGTATAAGGCTCAGCAGGACGCATGGCGTTCCGTTAACAGAAAAATGACAGAACTCCGGGACAGCGTAAAAACCCTGTACTCTTTTGACAATCCTTTTAACAATAAATTAACCTCATCAACAGAAGAATATGCGGTCACAGCCGATGCGACCAGAAAAGCCTCATACGAATCTTTTAAGGTTGATGTAGTACAGCCGGCCACAGCAGACAGATTTCTTACATCAGAACTTGACGCGGACACAAAAGTTCCGGCGGGAACATACACATACAAAATAAATGACAAATCCGTCACCATGCGGTGGAAAGGCGGTTCCCTGCAGGATTTTTCAAACGCATTGAACAGACGAGGCGGAGACCTTTTAAAGACAAGGGTTATCGGCGCCTCCAAAGGAAAAAAGACCCTTTCTATTGAATCCCAAAAGACAGGAAGCGAGAACAGACTCACATTTGAGGATGACGCAAAAACTTTCGCGGAATCAAGCGGTATGATAATCCGCATAAAACCAAAAACAATTGAATTCGGAGCAAACAGGAACGACTACCGGAACATTCAGCCGGAAACACCGGAACAGGAACGGCTTCCACAAATATCTGCCGCAAACATTAAAATTTCAAATGGAAACGTTGTAGTTCCACCACGCGGCGGATATTCCCTTTCAATCCCGGAAACAGTTCTTGCAACGCCAAATAATCATATTCAGTTCACAATCACAAAGCAGGAAGTTTCAGACATAACAATTGCATTGAACAAGCAGGAATCAAAGCCGGTTTTTCCAGATTCTGGAAGCGCGACTTTTAAGGATATAACAATTATAAATGCGCCGATTGACGCAGATTTACCTCCGGAACCTGAAAAAAAACTCGAGCCGCTTGAGCCAATCTCAACAAATGATGTGCTTTTTGTAAAAATGAAGGACGGAAAAGAAAAACTGATTTCAACCCCGAACCTTCTGTCGGCGGAAGAAACAAAAATCGATATTTCCGTAAACGACTACAAGAACATTGATTCAATTGTGCTTAAAAACCGGAATACAGGAACAGCGTTCTCAATTTCTTCCGCAGTTGCTTTGAATCCAAGTGAAAACCGCGGATTTGTTCCCCAGCACGCAATCAGTTCCGCAGATGACGCAATCATAAAGTATGAGGGAATCACGATAAAACGCCCGACAAACACAATCGATGATGTTGTGCCGGAAGTTACGCTGAATATTTTTGAAAAGACTGAAAAAACCGCGACAATCTCTGTAAAACCTGATGTTGACTCAGCAAAGGAAGCGCTTATAACTTTTGTGGGAAAATACAATCAGTCTGTCGCCGAGATAAATATTCTTTCCCAGAACAAGCCCGAAATCATAGAGGAACTTGACTATCTTAGTTCTGATGAAAAAAAAGCCGAACAGGAAAAACTTGGTCTATTCAACACAGACTCTTCCCTTACAAGCTTAAAATCTGCCCTGCAGACAACAACCACGGCAAACTACAAATTCAGCGAGGATGCGGCTGTAACAATGCTTTCCCAGATTGGAATCGCGACAAACGCTACAAATTATTCAGGCTACACACCAAGCAAACTGCGCGGCTACCTTGAGATAGATGAAAAAAAACTTGACTCCGAACTGGAAAAACATCTTGACGATGTAAAAAATATGTTCGGCTACGACTCGGACGGAGACCTGATAATTGATTCCGGAATCGGATACAAACTTGACAAGCAGCTTACAGCCTATGTTCAGTCAGGCGGAATTTTTGCGATGAAAACGTCAGCGCTTGACTCAAGAATAAAATCTTCCGAGCAGAAAATCGCAAGGCTTGAAACTCAGATGGACGACAAAGAGGCAGAGCTGAAAAACAAATACGGTCAGATGGAAGGCGCGCTCAACAGCCTTGAATCACAGCAGAATACAATAAAAAATTTCTCTAATTCTGGAAACAACAATAGATAGGCGGAAAATTTTATGGATTTTTATATCAATGACGAAAAGATTGACATCACACTGGATGAGGAAAAAAACATCGGCGACGTGCTGAAGTCTTTTGAGATAACCTGTGAGCAGAATGACACAGCGGTAATCGGAATCAGAATCAACGGAAAACAAATCACAGCGGAAATTTTCGATGAATACGCAAAAAAGCCTCTTGAAGACAACATGAAATTTGAATTCAGCGTTGTGACAAGACAAAACATAAAGGATGCGTTCAAAAATCTTTCCGGACTTTTCAGGCAGCTTTCGGAAAAAATGCAGACTGTTCCGGTGGAACTCCAGAGCGGAAAAGCCAAGGAAGCAAACGAGTCGATACTGGCGCTTGCTGACAGCATTGATGAATTCTGCCACATCGCGACACTCGCCACACTTTTTCAGGATTATACAGAAGTAAAAATTGAGGACAAGCCGTTTTCAGAATTTTTCAAGGATTTTTCCCCGATTCTTTCTGATTTTGAGGACGCATTAAAAAATAACGACACAGTAACCGTAGGCGACCTTGCGGAATACGAAATCTGCCCCCGCCTAGTTTCAATCGCTAATACACTGGAAGGTCTGGCATGAATTTAGATTTTCAGGCAGGAGGCTCGCCGCTCGCGGCCCGGATGAACCCCGCAGTTTACGCAGTCTTAATAATCGTGCTTTTAGTGGCAGGAATTCTGGCGGCAATTCTTTTTGTCTTAAACAAACTGAAAGAAAAAGAGGAAACTCCAGAATGGCAGGAAGCCCAGGCAAAAAGAAAGACAAACAGAAAAGATGTCGCAATTTTTTCAGAGAAACACAAATTAACCCCCGAAGAGGAAACGTTTTTATGGAAAATCTGTAAAAAATTCTCAATAACAAACATTCTTTTTGCAATAAAAGACCTGGCTTCAATTGAACCATATTTTGAAAAATATTACGCCCAGAACAAGAACAACTCCGCGGCAGACATAAATATTATGTTCAGGCTCAAATTCCACCTTGAACGGATTTTCGCGGCATCGGTTACTGTTTCCTCAACAAAGCAGCTTGCCAAAAATTTAAAAATCAGCGAGATTTTCCCCGACGGCACAAAAACTGACTTTTTTGTATACGAAAACACAAAAGATTTTCTTTCAATAAAAATCACTGAAGAATTTTTTGAGTCGCAGCGAAAACCGGAAAATCTGGAAAAAGTCGCTTTCACATTTCATTCTGCATCTGGAATGAGGTATGCGTTTGTTTCAAGAATCTTACGCTACGAGACAGACGCAAACGGACACCAGATGATTATATCACACAGCAACGACCTGATTACCAAGCAGCAGCGGCATTTCAAGCGAATCAACGTAAATGAAAAATGCAAAATAGCTTCCATAAAGTCTGAGACAAACAAGAAAAATGAAAAAAAATTAGTTCCGACAGAAAAAAAATACGAATGCGCGCTTACAAATATCTCCGGCGGAGGATGCTGCATATCCACAACACTTCCAATCAAGGAAAACCAGATGACATATGTGGAATTTTCACTTTTCGACGGAGAATACGGTGTCTTTGGAACAATCGTAAAAACAAGAAAATCTCCTACGCAGGGACTTTTCAATCTGCACGTCAAATTCAATGATATATCAGTTGAAGTCCAGAATAAAATTCTTGCTAAAGTCTACGGATATAATTAAAATAATACAAAATGAAGATTTTAGATTTAAAGAATTTATTCCGAGAGGAAGGATATATTTATTACCGGCGTAATTTTTCCGGCACTGCTGATGTTGAAATTCCAGGACAAACACTAGAAACTGATGTGGATTTTTGCATAGAAACAGATCCCTTAGGAAAAAAAACTGTTGATATTCAATTCAAAAAGCCGCTGAACTACCCTATTCTTCCAATACAAAAAGCCTTAAAAGATTATATTTTAAAGCAAGATTCTGAAGGAAAACTGCCATGATTACCTTTACAACAAATTCCGCGGAAGAGACAATTGAACTAGGAAAAAAAATCGGCTCTCTTCTGCAAAAAGGCGATATAATCGCAATGCAGGGAACTCTTGCCGCCGGAAAAACAACAATCACAAAGGGAATCGCGCAGTCACTGGAAGTAAAAGACACAATCACAAGCCCTACGTTTTGCCTTATAAGCGAATACGAGGGAAAAATGCCTCTTTATCACATGGACGTATACCGTCTTGACGGCGCAGAGGATTTCGCGAACCTTGGAACAGAAGATATGCTGTACGGAGAAGGTGTTTCCATCATCGAGTGGAGCGAAAAAATAATGGAAGAACTTCCAAAAAAGACGATTATCCTGAAACTTGAACCGCACGAAGATGGCACAAGAACAATAACAATTGAAAACTGGCCGCATGGAGAAATAAAATGAACGGACTTGCGATCGACTCTGCAATAACAAAAATCACTATTTCCGCAAAAAATGATACGCACACAGTAACGGCTGTGTTCAATATCGGAATGAAACAGTCAGAAACGCTTTTACCTGCAATCCAGTATGTCCTTGAAAAAGCGGAACTAACTCCGGAAAAACTTGATTATCTTTGCATTTCAGACGGTCCCGGCTCATTCACAGGGCTTAGGCTTGGATTTTCCGCAATAAAAGCAATTGAAATGGTCACAGACGCAAAACTTTACGGAATTCCAACATTAGATGCCTATGCAGAAAACTACAGGGATTTTCCGTACACAGTCTTAAGTTGCATTGACGCAAAAAAAGACAGGTTCTACGCAAAAGCATTCCTCAACAAAAAAGAAACAATTCCAGCCGGCGACTACACACCGGAAGAAATCGCGGCTCTTCTAAAAAGCTCAGATTCCACAGAAAATGTTCTGATTTGCGGAAGCGATGCCCGTCTTCTTGCGGAGGAGCTAAAGCCTTTTTCTGAAAAAAAATTCCTTCCGCAGGATTTTAATATAAATACCGGCGAAATTCTTCTTTCAATGGCTGAAAAAAAGATTTCCGAAAACGAACAGCCTCTTAACGACTACGACGGTCCTTATTATCTTAGGGCAAGCGAAGCCGAAGTAAAAAAACAGGAAGCATAAAGACACAAAATCATACATTGAGGGGCTGTCCAAAAAAATGGACAGCCCCGTTATTTTTTTAACGTATTTTCAGAAAACCTGTTAAAACAAAAAACTCCAACAAATGTTGGAGTTTTTATGAGCCATGCAAGGATCGAACTTGCGACCCACAGATTAAGAGTCTGTTGCTCTAC
>CAVGBY010000023.1:0-22953 GCA_963627355.1 uncultured Prevotella sp.
CGCAATTTTTTGCAAAAATTGCTTGCCATCGCACCGAATGGCTCGGTTGACGCTTTCTTTTTCTTCCCGCATATTCAATTTCAATCATTCAAACAAAAACCCGACATGCACCCTACAAAATCTTTGTCGGCCTTCCGGTAATAAAAATCCGCAGGTTCAATTTTATGTAGCACAGGATTTCGCGGGAATAAGCGTTTAAAACAAAAAGTGCCGGAGTTTTTGCGGAAATTCCTACAACATCAGAAAATCCCATCCGCCAGGCAAGACGTTCCGCACGCGCAAGATGAAAATCGTTTGTAACAACCGCTAGCGGCGCGGCTAAAATTTCTTCCGCAGGACGCCCCGAATATTCAGAAAGAACTTTTACGCTGTACTGAAAATTCTGAATTGTATCTTTCGCCTGATTTTCCGCAAGAACACGGTTTTCTTCAATTCCAAAGGATTCCAGCGCAGGCTTTAGGACATCGCTTTCCGGGCAAGGGGCAAAAACACCTTTTCCGCCGGTAACAACGCAAACCGCACCCGGATTTGCCTTTAAATAATCTGCCGCCGCCGCAACACGCCGCTTTACGCTGTCCGTAAGCTCCGCATCTTTTGTAATTCCGCCGCCAAGAAGAATAACATATTCTGGATTTTCCGTGCCATCCGCAAGTTTTGGATGACAGATAAACCACAGATTAATACCCGAAATCAAAATTCCAGCGCCAAGAACCGAAAAAACGGCAATTTTAAACGCACGCGGCGATTTTTTCCACAAATGATGTTTTCTTAGACAAAAAATTACAAGACAGACAACAGAAAGCCAAAACCAGACAGAAGAAAAACTAAAGAACGAGCTAAAAATCGTTTCCGGCGAGCAAATCCGCATCGCAACAAAATAAACATTAAACAGAAGTGCAAGAATCAACCAAACTATCATAAATTCTCCAATATCACTTTATTTTTCCTTATCAACGCCCAGGCCAAAAAGTGCAAAATCTCCTTTGCAGGGGTCGTCCGGCCAGATTTTTTTTAACTGAGCCGTTATTTCTTTTGCAGTTTTCATGGAAGCCGGGGAATTTTCAGGAATCAGGCGCAGATTTTCAGCCTCATGAATAACATGCGTATCCAAAGGAATTATCAAATCCGCGGGCGAAATCCAGTTCCATATGCCCAGATCCACCGGAGAATCCCGGCGGACCATCCAGCGTAAAAACATATTCACACGCTTGTTCGCAGATTTTTTTCCTTTCGGAACGATTTTACAGTTTTCAAAAGCCGCAGAAATCGCCGCCGCAGGATTTTTGCCAGAATCAAAATTTTTTACGTATTCTCCAAAAGTCCTGTTCGTTTCCAGAAGAACCTTAAATGCCCGGAACAGATTTTTCATCTCTTTGTACGAATAAAAACGGTAGAATTTTTCCTCATCATCGCCAGACAAAGCGCAAAAATCCTTTTCAAACAAGCCGTTTTTTATCCATAAAAAAATTCCTCCAGCCTTATCCGCCGTTTCAAAAATAGAACGGATTTTCGGAATAAACTGTTTTCTGTTTCCAAAAGAAAGCATCGCCGCAACAAACGACGCAATCTCCACATCAGCCTGATTTTTGTACCAGCGCAAGAACTGGCTCGGATCAGAATCTAAAAATGAAGAATTCTCGTATTTTTCAGCAAGTTCCTTCAGTCTTTGCCCAATTTCTTCTGTCATAAAAACTCAAAAAATGAACATCCGGCAAAAATCAGCCAAACAAATCAGTTTTTTTAAGCCATTCGCATACCGCTTCCGCATCTTTATCCAAGGCTCGGTCATCTTCCACAAATGCGCTCAGTTTTCTTACCTCAGAATGGACTTTTTTTGTAAAAGGCGCAAAATCCTCAAGCCCGGCCAAATCCACCGCCTGAACCGCCGCAAGCAGATGTGTCGCAAACTGAAGGAAAACCAGCTCAATCTGCTCGTTCAGCTTGCGCGCGGAAATTGTTCCCATCGAAACTTTGTCCTGGTTCAACGCCTCCGTCGGGGCAGAAGTAATGCTTACCGGATAACAATAAGTCTGAACTTCACCGCGGATTGCAGAAATCGTAATCTGCGCCGCCTTAAACCCAAGCCGCAGACCGGCACGCGGGCTATCTTCCGGAGTAAACGGAATCAAATTTTCCGTAAGCCCGTTAAATTTTCCGTCAATAATAACTTCCGCCTGCTTGTCAGACAAATCAGCAATATTCGCCAACGCTGTCCGCATATAATCGCAAGAAGCGCAGATATGGCCGCCGTAAAAATTTCCAGTGTTATAAATACGCTCCGCCTCAATATCAACAAGAGGATTGTCGTTCGCGCTGTTCAGTTCCTCTGTAATCCATTCGCGGGCAATCCGCAAAGTGTCGCGGTAAACGCCATTAATCTGCGGCGCGCAACGGATTGAATATCTGTCCTGAATTTTATTCTGCTGGACAACAAATTTCTTCCCGTCCATCTTAGAAATCTGGCTTTCCAAAAAATCCTCATATCTAAAAACGCGCCTTGAATCTTTTATAATATTGTATACGTAAGCCGCAGACTCGCACTGACCTTTGTGGTTCTTAATCTCACTTACTTTCGCAACAAACGGAGTATCTTTTCCTCGGGTAATCTCACTTGTAACCGCCGTCAAAAAATCAGAAATTTTCGCAAGACGCTCAGCCTTCTTTATTGCAAGCGAAGCAACCGCCGTCATAACAGAAGTACCGTTCATAAGAGCAAGCCCTTCCTTCGCCTCAATCGGAAGAGGTTTTATTCCTTCCGCCTTGAACGCCTCCATCGTCGGAACAACTTTTCCCTTGTAATAAACATTTCTCTGGCCCATAATCGCCGCCGCAAGATACGAAAGCGGAGTCAAATCCCCGGAAGCTCCAACCGACCCCAACTGAGGAATAACCGGAATAATATCCTTGTTCAAAAGCGTAACCATCATTTTTGCAAGTTCCGGACGAATCGCCGAATGACCGCCCTTTACATTTCCATTCAATCTTGCAAGAACAACCGCGCGTCCAGTTTCCCGGTCAAATTTCGGTCCAAGACCAATTCCATGATAAGTGCAGATAATCCTCTGAAGCTCGCCAGCCTTGTCAACACTAATCTGATTATGGCAAGAATCTCCAAAATCAGTTGTAACACCGTAAGTCGGAACGCCAGTATTTATGTAATCCATCAAAAATTTTCGGCTTTCTTCAAGCGTAGCCCAAAATTCCTTATTTTCCGGCAATTTTACTTCTTCATTTTTATAAGCAACCGCGCAGACATCCTCAATCGTTAAACCTTCACCTTTTACCGTAACCGACATTTTTTCCTTCTTTCTTTTTTTATTTGGGCGCCAAATTTTATCCGCAAACGGGCTTTCCGTGGTTCCGCTGACCGCTCATTGCTCGCTGCGCTCGCAACCCGCACAGCGGGCCACTCCAATCCCGGGCGCACCCACCGCGAATAAACAATTGTATTGCAAAAACCATAAAAAGAAAACCGCACTTTTTCTGGCAGCAGATTCAATTTTTTGCCAGTTCAAGCAGAATGTCGGCGTCAAAATGTTTTATGTTTTTTAGTTTAAATGTAAAAGCGTCTGCCGGGTGTTCAATGCCTGCTCCCGCAACTGGATTTTTTGCTGTTCCGCCAAAGATTTTTGGAGCAACAAACGCATAAATGCAGTCGGCAAGATTCTTTTCCAGCACAGAAAAATTAATCTCGCCGCTGCCTTCCACAAGCACGCTGTCAATCTTTCGTTTTCCCAGTTCGCAGAAAAGCTCCCTAAGGTCAATTTTTCCTTTTTCATCCTGCGGAACAGTCAGAATTTCAACATTTTTTTCTTCCAGCAAAAGTTTTTTTTCAGCAAAAGTTTTTTCTTCCGAATCAATAGCCGCAACAATCGTCTTTATTTCTTTTGCGCTTTGAACAATATTACATTCCAGCGGAATTTTTAAATGCGAGTCGCAAATAATTCTGACAGGGTTGTTTCCGCCTTTCTTTCTACAGTTCAGCATCGGATTATCTTTTAAAACTGTTCCGATTCCGCAAAGAATTCCGGCATAACGGTTTCTAAGTTTCTGAACTTCCGCCCGGCTTTTTTCACCGCTAATCCATTTTGACTCGCCGGTTTTTGTGGCAATCTTTCCGTCCAAAGTCATCGCATATTTCAGCGCAACGTATGGGCGGCCTGTTGTTATATAATGAAAAAAAATAGCGTTCAACGCATCACACTCGTCCTTCAAAAAATCCTCAGTCACTTCAACGCCGTGCTGGCGCAGATACTCGTTTCCTTTTCCGTGAACAAGCGGATTCGGGTCGCAGCTTCCAACAACAACCCTGGAAATTCCAGACTCAACAAGTGCATAAGTGCAAGGCGGCTGCTTTCCAAAATGGCAGCACGGCTCAAGCGTAACATAAATCGTTGCCCCGGCAGGATTATTTCCACGCTCCCGGCAATTTTTTAACGCATCGCGCTCGGCGTGCAGCTCTCCATATTTTCTATGGAATCCCTCGCCAATAATTTCTCCGTTTTTCACAATCACCGCGCCTACCAAAGGATTCGGGTTCGTCCAGCCTTCTCCACGGCGAGCCAGACGGATTGCCCGACGCATATATTTTTTTTCAGAATCTTCCATTTTTCAGTCTTTTTGCCCCAACAAAAATTCCTGCAAATCTTTTACAGTTTCGCAGATATAATCCGCGCCGTTCTGCTCCAGCTCTTCTTTTGAGCCATAACCGTAAAGAACCGCAACCGCTTCTATTCCGTTTTCATGGGCACCGTTAATATCATTTTCCCGGTCGCCAACCATTATTATCCGCTCTTTGTCTTTTTCAGAAAGTCCGCAATTTTTTAGCGAATAATCAATAACCTGCGATTTTCTGGCCCGGCTTTTATCCAGAGAACTTCCACCAACAAAATCAAAATATTTTATCAAGTCAAAATGCTCCAGAACAATTTTTGCCTGTGGCTCCGGTTTTCCTGTCGCAAGAACAATATGTCTTTTTTCAGCCTTAAGCGACTCCAGAAGAGGAACAATCCCTTCGTAAACCTTATTGTTAAAAATTCCTTTTTCCGCATAACTTTTACGGAAAATTTCCACGGCTTCAACACATTGGTCGTGCGAAAAACCGCAAAATTTCGGAAGACTATCCCAAAGAGAAGGCCCCAAAAACTTCATCATCTCTTCTTCAGTCTTTTTTATTCCAAAGTGACTGAAAATCGCCTGCAAAGACTCAAAAATTCCCGGCCGGGAATCCGTTAAAGTTCCATCAAGGTCAAAAAAAATATAATCTTTCATATACTGTTACTTTCCTACGCAAAAACGACTGAAAATGCTTCCCAAAACATCATCCGCTGTAACTTCGCCGGTAACTTCGCCAAGAAAATTAAGGGCATCCTCCAGATCCTGAACAACCGCATCCAGAGCAAAATCTTTTTCCGCGGCAACAAGCGAATGTCTAACACTTTCCAATGCCTCTTCGACCGCCTGTTTCTGACGCGCAGAACCAATCCCAGCCTGTGGGCGTTCATTTGAAAAGCCTGAAAAAAGAATTTCCTTTACAGAGTCATAAAGTCCAGAAAATCCGTTTCCCTTTTTTGCGCTGATTTGAATTTCTTTTTTTATATTTCTTAAATTTTCATTTTTTAGCAAAAGAGAATTTTTTTCGGCAAGATTTTCATCTATTGAATCAATCTTGTTCCAGCAGAAAATCACAGGTTTTTCAACGCTTTTCAAAAATTCAACATCATCTTTTGTAAGTCCGGATTTACTGTCGCATAAATACAAAATAACGTCTGCATCTTCCGTAAGATTTTTTGTAAGCTCAACGCCATGCGCCTCAATCACATCTTCTGTTTCGCGGAGTCCGGCCGTATCAAAAAGCCTGACCGGAAGCCCCCCAAAATCAACCCAACTTTCTAGCCAGTCGCGGGTTGTTCCTTCAATATCGCTTACAATAGCCCGGTCTTCCTTTAAAATCGCATTGAACAAAGAAGATTTTCCGGCATTCGTTCTGCCGCAAAGCACAATTCTAGCCCCATCCTGATAAAGTTTTTCACCCTGCCAGGAATCGTTCAGCTCAGAAAGACGGTGAATTGCCTCCTGCAAATCTGAATGGTCAAAAGAGTCAGCGATTGTCTCCTCGTCTTCTGGATATTCAATCTCAACTTCAATAGAAGCAAGAGTATCTGTTATCAATTTTTTTATGCTGCTGATTTCCTCAAAAAGATTTCCTGCAAGCCTACCGACCGCACGGCTACGGCTTTCTCCAGTGCGGCTTTCAATAATTTCCTGAACGGCCTCTGCCTTTGTAAGGTCTGCCTTGCCATTTATAAAAGCGCGAAAAGTAAATTCGCCGCGTTCCGCTTGACGGAATCCGTTGCTCAACAAAAGGTTCTGGATTGCCATAACAACACCCGGTCCGCCATGACAACTGATTTCAACCATTTCCTCACCGGTAAAACTTTTTGGAGCACGAAAAACGCTTACCAAAACTTCGTCAATCTTTGTTTCACCGTTCTTTATCCATCCGTAAACAAGAGAATTTCCAGCCGCCTGAACCAAAGCCGCCGGCCGCGAAAAAACTTTTGAAAGCAACTGAACGCAGTCAGTTCCAGAACAACGAACAACCCCCAGCGCCGCCGGAGCCAAAGCCGTAGCAATCGCACAAATCGGCTCCTCCGGAACATATTTTGGATTAGGCATTTTTGAACTCCGTAAAAATTAAAGATTGCTTTTTTCTATTTCTTGTGGATTATACAATAATACATTTGTTTGCTTTTTTGTCCAAGGTTTTCGTTTTATTTCAAATAATGTTTAACAATTTCCCGCTTTTTTGTGATTCACTTCAGAAACCGCAAGTTTTTTTCATATATATAAGTATGGAATATTCCACAGAAAAAATTGAAATACAGAATGTAAACGCAGACTTGCAAAAATCTGCAAGAAACTACAAGGATTCCCTGTTCGTTGATCTGTTCGCAAGATGCCCCGAGGCAAAGGAGAATTTTCTTTCGCTCTATAATGCACTCCACGGAACTGACCTGAAATTCGCCGAGACAAAAATCGAGCCTATAATGCTGGAAAAGACAATCTACAAAGGCAGGTACAACGATGTTTCTATGCTTGTGAACGACAGCCTGATTGTGCTGGTCGAGCAACAGTCAACCGTGAATGAGAATATGCCCCTGCGCTTTCTGGAATATGTTTCCCGGCTCTACGAGAAGCTTGTTCCGCTGGAAAAACGCTACAAGGAAAAGATGATAAAAATTCCAACGCCGGAATTCTACGTATTCTACAACGGAAAAAAAGATTATCCGGCGATAAAAGAACTTTGTCTTAGCGAGTCATTTTCTGACAATAACAAGAAACGGCAGGAAATTCCGATTGAACTTTCAGTAAAAGTGTATAATATTAACAAGAAAGAGGTTTCTTCAATATTGCAGAACTGTCCGACTCTTCGCGGATATGCAACGCTTGTGCAGTATGCGGGCGCGGCAAAGTCTGACGGAATCCAGAACTGGCTCACGCACGCAATCCAACGCTGCATAAAGGAAGGAATCCTTGTTGACTACCTAAATCGGAACAGCACGGAGGTAAGAAATATGCTGATTGCAGACTATGACTACGACACAGATATTCGAGTGAAACAGCAGGAGGCTTTTGAAGAAGGGGAATTTCAGGCAAAGTATGAAACTGCAAGAAATCTCTTTGAACTGGGCCTTAATCCAGAACAGATTGCAAAAGCAACTTCCCTTCCACTGGAGAAAATTCTGGAACTGGAAAAACAGCTGCAAACAGAAAAATCCTAAACTTTTCTGTTTTAGAATTTTTCAACATTCCTGTTAAAAAGTTTCATCTGAAGAAACGGTGTAAACACAGAATCTTTTGTAGCCCGAACTTTTTTTTCATTGTTGTAAATTCTATCAATCCGGGAAAGACCTGCGTTATCAAACTCAGGGGCTTCTTGCGTTCCTATCGCGGGCTTTCTAAATTTCAAGTCAGATTCCGGGCAAGTTCCAATAAATGGGTCATCTTTTGAAATGTCCGGGGAAAGCATTTCGTAATTTCCAGAATTGTTCCAATACATATAGCCATGGTCAACCGAATCCCGGACTCCAAAAATTTCTTTCAGGACATAATCCTTGTTGTAATACTGACGGTCATAACTTACATTCAGATAAAAAGCCTGAACCCAAGGGCGAACAACAACACGATTCCTTGCAAGAATTGAATTCCTGTAAGTTCCGTAATAATAAATCCTGTAAACGCGGTCTTCCACCGGCGGGAAATTCATAAACGCATTCTCAAAATGGCTAGGATAAAACATCGGTCCGATAACATCAACGTATTCCGCCATCATCTCAACATCCTGCCCGGTTCTAGTTCCGCTTCTGTACCAGCCGTTTGCGCCATAAATATCAATTCCGATCGGCGCTTTTATGTTTTCACGGGCATATTTCAAGAAAGAAACAAGCGCGCTTTCCTTATCCATTCCCTCGCTTTTCCAGCGGTAACTTGCCTGACGCAAATTATAACCGTCTGTCGGAAATCTTATGTAGTCAAACTGAATTTCGTCAAATCCGCGGGCAATAAGCTCCTTTGCAATGGAAACATTGTATTCCCAGACTTCCGGGCAATAAGGATCAACCCAGTTTTCATCGTAATAAACAGGATTTTTTCCTGTAACCTCGCCGGTCTCCTCGTCAACAATATCCTCGTATTCTTTTATGCCGACCCATGGAGATTTTGTATTGTAATTCCAGACAGCATATTTTGAACCGCCAAATTTTGCAAGATTTCTGTCCTTAAAAACAACAATTCGCGCAATAAGATAAATATTATCCTTTTTAAATTCCTCAACAAAATGGTCAAGATTAACCGCATACTGGGTAACTTTTCCCTTTGACTTCACAAGCTCATCTTTTGTGTCATAACGAAGAAGTCCATAATCATCCTTCATATCGATTACAAGACTGTTCAATTTATTGTCTTTTATAATTTTTTTGAATTTATCTATTCCAGACTGAAGCCTGCACTGATACGCCGAAACATAAATGCTTTTTTGCCCAAGCGCTTTTTTTCCATATTCTGAATTTATAGTTCCCGGATACAAAAGCCATAATTCATTCAAAAGAATTCCTTTTTTCAAGCCACTACGGTTGAATGGAATCCACGCCGAATTCACGCTTCCTGGAACGCACGAAAAACTTTTTTTCCATTCATCAAGTTTTTCCGGAACACCAGGATTTGTGTAATCATCAAGATTAAGCGCGCCAAGGTTTTCATTTTTTGAATAAACCAGTTTATTGTCAACAACTGTCAAGCCATCGATTGTTTCCGCAGGCTCTTCACCCTTATAGATAAGCTCACCCTGCCGGTTAGGCCAGTCAAATTTATAAATGCGGGGAATAAATGTCTGGCTCAAATAAATATCAACATAGGAAGTTCCGTATTCATCCTGGACAAGAACCGGAAGAATATCCGCAATCTCATCCGGACTTGTAAGACTAGGCATCATCTCAAATCCTTTTGCAACATCATACCATGCTGGTCGAGCAGCATCTGGTTTTATATATGAAAGTCCAAAAATCGGATGGCTCATAAAAACAACAAGTTCTGTTCCAAGAGAACCGTCACTAAGTGTAACCGGCATTGAACCGACTGCGCACGCCTTTATACCCGGAGTCGCCGCGCTCATTGACCCCAGACTCTTCCAGTTTTTTCCGCCATCACGAGAAAGATAAACCGCGTCCTTAGTCGCTGTCACAAGCTGCTGCGGATTCAGAGGATTCGCGCACAAATCTTTTAAATTTTGAACCCGGGTTTCAAATTCCGTGTTTTTTCCGTCGTAACTTTTTATTGTAGACAGCGGCAATCCTGAATTTCTGTATTCAAAAATTTCCAAATCTGAACTAAAAAGAATTCCCTTGCTTGTCCTAAAATACCAGTTTTCAATAAGTTTTCCGTCTTCACCAGTAACAACGGTCCGTACGATTTGTTCAACAGAACCTTCTGACCAAATTGGAAAAAATGAATTTCCTCCAGAAACTTTAAAAAGCCCCTTGTTCGTGCCGACAATAAAAACTTTAGATTCGCCATTCGGAGCAACTTCTTCCGAAGCCTTGGATTTTTCCTGCATTTTATACAATGGTTTTGCCTGCTTTGCACACAAAGCTGTTAAAACAAAAAAAGATGCCATAAAACAAACTACGTATTTTTTCATACATAATTTATCGGCATCTTTTTAAAAGTTATTTAGAGTGAAAAATCAACCTTATATAATTTCTTCCAGTGCTTTTAATACATCCGGGTCGTAAAGGTTTGAGTCTGCCTCCAGTTTTTCCAATGCTGACTCTTTATCCATTCCCCCACGGAAAGAACGTCGGCTAGAAAGCGCGTTGTAACTGTCCGCAACTCGGATGATTCTCGCAACCTGAGGAATTTTATCGCCCTTCAGCCCTTCTGAATATCCTGTGCCATCGTAATTTTCGTGGTGATATTTTGACGCATCGCTAAAGACAGACCAATATTTTTTTGGAACAAATTCAAGCTCTTTTTCCGCAAAATCAATGTGATGTTTAAGTTTGTCCTTCTGCTCCTCGGAAAGAGTCTGTGCCTTTAAAGTTTCCGGCTCAACAGAAAGGAATCCGACATCGTAAACCATCGCCGCGCAGAAATAAACCATCGCATCATGCTGACGGCAGCCAAGTTTTGTCGCAAGTTTGAATACAATCTCCGAAACATTCCTTGAGTTGTTCTTTCGACCTGTCGCGGCATCAATTTTTTCACCAATATCGCGGCATTTCTGCGCAAGTTCCGCAAGCGCCTCTTTTTCTTCCGGAGTATCTTCCGGCTCAGGCAATGAACTTTGGCTCCAAGTTGAAGCGCCCGCAAGTTTCAATCCCTCGTCGCTGTAAAGCCCCGCGATTCCGCCAATCATCAGCTGGTTTGTCTGGCTCTGGTTCGCCGCCAAAAGCTTAAACGCTTCCGCGTACTGCATCTGCTGCATATGGTTCTGCTTAACGCTAAAATGAACAATCAGTAAAATAAGCCCGACAATCAAAAGAATCATAACAACGCAAACCACAACAACGATAAAAATCTTTGTCATATTTGTATTCATTGTGCGGGAAACTTCCGCCATCTGCTGGGAATTCTGCTTGCTTTGGTCAAGCATTTTTTCGCCAAGGTCAGAAATTGCCGTCTGCGTGCTGGTCGTTGATTCCTTTATACTGTCCAAAAAATCCTGCTGCTGCTTCTTGTCCGCGGCTTTTTCCGCAGCCGTAACATTCGCCTCAATCTGACGCATAAGTTTTGTAAGCTCAGGCGTGTTTACTTCCGGATATTTTTCAACAAGATTTGTTTTTATGTCGATATATGAACTTTCAACGTATTTCCGCTGAATTTCTTTTAAACGCTGAGTATAAATTGAACGCGCAAAAACCAGGACATTCGCCGGTATAACGCCATCATTCATTTTTCCAAAATTCAGGGAAGCATTTATATTTTTATACGCTTCCGAAAGATTTCCGTCATCATAAGAGGCAGAGGCCCGCTCAAGATAGCGCTGAACCATAGCATCGTTTGTTGACTGCGCAAAAACAACGGAAAAACTGATTAAAAACATCAACAAGACTGAAATTACTTTTTTATTTGATAACATTTTGTGCTCCAATTGCAAGAATAACCCCGGCCCGATTTTCAATGCCAGAATCCTTTACAAATAATGTGTCTTTTATTCCAAGGTTAAAATTAAGCTGAACTTTATCCATCTTCATAATAGGCAATGCAACATTAATAGCAGAATTCATCGCAAAATTCAAACCATCATAAGCAAGATGCCCAAGAAGATAATCTGCGTTCAGACTGAGCTCCGCGCTTCCAAGATTTATATGGTTCAGACCAAGCCCAAAAACCGGACTGTAAATTGTTTTATGAAGGCAAGATTCGTTTCCTTCGCCAGAATCTATTTTAATGACGCTCGTAAATCCAGCCCTAAACGAAAGCCATTTTCCTATGTTTGAAAAACTGATTTTCGGAATCAAACTGAAATTTCCAAGAATTGTACTGTCATCTCCAAAAAACGGAATGATAATAGCATCGCCACCGACATCCGCGCCGACCATCAATTTATCAAAACTGTATTCATAAGTCAAATCTCCGCTTAAACCATACCGGAAACTTGAATAGTCATCGCTTGTGTCAGAAACAAAAGTTCCATCAAAAAGCCCGAACCTGAATGACCAGAAAGTTGAGGAAAGTTTTTCATTCTTTCCTTTTAAATAAACCGTATTTCCGCTCGCAGTGTTCATTGAAACATACTCTTTTTCAATGATTGTCCGCTGTTTTGCTTTTTCCGCCTCAAAGCGTGCCAGTTCCGCCTGTCTTTTTTGCTCAACCGCCAGTTTTTGTTCTTTCTGTTTTTCCAGCGCGGCAGAAATTGTTGAATAAAGCTCAACCGCCTCCATATTGTCAAGATTGTTGTCAATAACAACCAGAGCGGCCTCGCTTGCAAATTCATAATCCTCTGAAACTAAAAGGTGACGGATTTTTTTCATCGTGTAGTTTTCAATAAGATAATAATTTCTGTCTTCATTTGAGCCTGAAAGAATTCCGTCAAGTTCCTTATCAGATCTGTCCACAAACGCAACATCAACCTGCCGGTAAATAACCGTTACGTAAGCATCAATCGCAAATGCCGGAACAAACCCGCAAATCAAGGCGAAAATAGCTGCTGTAATAAATAATTTTAAGTTATGTTTCATAAAACCGCCTTAGAATACGCTTAACCTTATACCTTCTGAAATCTGAGGCACGATATTATTAATATCAACATTTGTACTAGAAACATCAGTTGGAATAAACCACAATGAGAATTCAGTATACAGCGAAAGTGAACTAAAGCACTTCATCTTAGGGAAGTTAACCTTAGGGAATTCAAGCTGCGCAAGAATTGCCGAAAGAATCTGCGCTTCTCCAGAACCAGACTCGTTGAATCTGCTAAACTGCGCGCCAACCGCAAAATTCGCGCTGAGCCAGTCAAAATCCCTTCCAAAGAAATAACTGAACGGAACGTTCGCGACATTCGCAAGAATCTTGATTCCCATAACGTTATCGCCGCCGTATCGCATAGAAGTATTGCTGAACATATTACGCTGCGCCTGGGTAAATTGTCCCCACTGGAACTGAACTTTTACAACATCATCAAAGAACGTAAGTCCAACGCCAATGTCAAACAAAGTCGCGCCCCAGAAATGCCAGTCCAGATACAATCCCTGAATAAACGACGGAACTTCATAAGATGCCTTGTCGCCTTTTCGGAGCGTAAGCTGAACATCTTTTAATCCGACTGTATCGCTGGAAAGTCCGCTGAACACAAGCTCCTGATTATAACGTCCGCCAACACTTGGGCTGATAAGACGGATATTTGGAACTGTGTTATCAATCTGGATAATTGTACGCTCAATCGCTGTTTCACCGTTACGCATAGTCGCCCGCACAATCATAAAGTGGAATCCTTCCCCAATATCCTGATTTTCTACGCGGTACATCCATTTTTCACCCTTAGAAACTTGTGTGAATGTTTTTCCGTTGTCAAAACTGATTTCGATTTTTGCGACTTTTTTGTTGTTAATCGCTTCTTTCTGTTCTTTTGTGGCTTTTTTTGTTGAAGCCACAACTTTTTCATCCTCACTTAAAGAATAGCCGGCATGACCTTTAATATACGGACGACCTGTAGCAAAATCACCATAAGTAAAGTTATCGATTGTAACCCAAGGACCAACTGAATTATATTCAACAGTCTGAGTTCTTGAGCGAATCACCTGACCCGACTCAACTTTTGCGTCAACCCTGTAAGTATGCTCGCCATCTGAAATAATCTCCGGATTTATCTCAAACTTAAAATAATCACTGGCCGTCAAGGTTGTTACAGCAACAAATTTATCATCAATATAAAGACTTAACGATTCAATCTTGTTGTCAGCCTCAGCGCTTCCGTAAATATTAAAGGTTCCCTGCTTATGCTCACCATTTAACGGATACAAAAGGTTTACTGTCGCAAGCGGCTTGTTCTTGTTCAGCATAATATTTCGGCTAACACGAGTCGCATTCTTCGCCTTATCCAAGGCTGTAAGCTCAATGTTATAAGAACCATTCTCGAGCGAGGCAATATCTATATTTTGCGTGATAATTCTGTCCAGCTTAAAATCAATCTTCTGGAAACTTCTAGGAACAGTTTTTCCATCAAGACTTCTGACTGTAATGAACAAGTCTGTAATATCTACGTTATCAAAAGCATATCCACTAAAGAACAGAGGACCTGCTGTAGCGGAATAATCCAAAGGATAGTCAAGAACCAGCTCCGGCGCTTTGTTGTCAATATTTATCAAACTTGAATACAAACCGGAGATTCCGTATTTATCAATAACACGAATGAACACAACGCTTGTGCCGTTCGGAATTGCCCTTGAATCAAATGTGTAAGACCAGCTCGTTGTGCCAACCGCATTGTTGTAGCTGTTTCCGTTATCCAAAGAAACAAGAACTTTTTCAATGCCGTTTTTGTCGCTTGCAACACCAGTCAAAGTTATAAGACCTTTATTCGCCTTGTCGATTGTAGGAGTTTCCACCGCACCTTTTGGCTCTTCCGTAGAAACTCTGAATTTTCTTTCCACAACCGGGCCTTTTACACCATTTATATCAACCGCATAGACGCTGATTGTATGCTCATTATCCGTCATCGTTGAAAAAGGAACATCTATCGCAAAACTAGTTCCCATTTCATCAAGTTTAATATACGAACCGTTGTCAATCTTATAGAAAATTGAAGAAGGACCATCGTCATCGTAAACAACACCAGAAATTGTAAAATCACGTGTAACAACATCCTGATATGTAGGAAGATGAATTTCTGAAATTGGCAAATCCGATTTTGAATCAATCAGGAATTTCCATGCCTCATAAGAAGTAACATTTCCGGCCGCATCAACAAATTCAAAAGACATTCCGTCATCAATCGGTTTTTCCTGAGTTCCAATATGCGTTGAAACAAAAGTTTCAGAAACATCAGTCAACGCTATTCTTGCTCCAGAAGATTTTCCTGTCGGAGGCGCGATATAGAACGCTTTTTCAAAACTTGCGTTATCATAAACATTGAAACATATAAGGTTATCGCCGTTTACGGTCGCTTCATCGTTAGGAACAACAACTTCCACAACCGGCGGAGTCACATCTTTATAAGCCGCTGTTCTTGCGTAAGAAACGTTTCCTGCAACATCATAAGCACGTACGTCCAGCTCAATAAGCCCGTCTTCCGCAGAACTTATGTCAGCCGTGCCGCTAAAAGTTGCTCCAGCCGCACTTCTGCCGGATGCGCTCAAACTCAGCGTTTTCCAGGTTTCGCCTTTATCCAAAGAATATTCTGCGCTCTTTACACCGCTAGGGTCGGCAACAGTTCCAGTAATCCGCAAAGATTTTTTTACCCACTGATGAATTTCAGGAGTTACAATCTTTACTTCCGGCGCGCCATTATCAACAATAAAATTCACTGTGGCAGAAGTATAAGAAATTCCGTTTGAATCTTTTACACGAACTGCAACGCCATTGAAAGAACCTTCTTTTTCAGCCGTGATTTTTATAAGATTTCCCAGACGTTCAAGCTTTAAGCCATTTACCGCAGAAACAAAATCCGCGCTCACTAGTTCCGGAACATTTGCATAAAAACTAAAAGTTTCATCCGTCCGCAAAATGTAGCAGCCTGTATCATTATCATATTTTGAACCAGAATCTTCCAACGAATAAATTGAACGCCTGTCATCAATCATCGAAGATTCAACCGGACGGACAGTAGCGACCGTTCCATAAAAATCTTTTGAAGCAGAACCAGCCTTTACAGAAAGCTTTATCTTGTTCAGCCGTACCGGCAAATTTTCCAAAGGAATCTCAACAATCCAGCGGTTTTCTTTTTCCTCCGATTTTGAAACACTTGCCGAACCACTTGCACGGCTCGCGCCACCAGGAACTTCTTCCCCGGTAATTTCATAGCTTGCAGAAATCTGCACACCTGAATCAACGTATGCAATTACAGAAGATTTTGAACCTTTTGCCAAAGGAACAGGAATTCCGCTCGCATAATTCTTTTCTCCGGCCTTAACAAACGCCGCTTTTATTTCAGAAGCTTTATTCGCATTAAATTTTGAAGAAACTTTTTTTCCATCCGCATATTCAACAGACGACTGCAGCGAATTTGACCCGGCAGCCATTTCTGAACGCTTAAACGCCTCGAAAGAACGGATAAGCTCCCCCTGATATGCGGCTCCAGCGTAGACATTCTCGCCATCCGCCCACACAATCATCGGAGCCTTAGGCGAACCCTTGCCGTCTTCCGGGAACGGCGGAAGATTTTTAAATCCAACAACTTCAGACGACTTATTTCCGCCAACGCTTTCGGCAGTCACTTCAACAAAATAAATTCCGTATGCGCTTGTATCAAGCGAAATGCTGAATGAACGACCTGCCGTAAGAGGAATAACTTCTCCGGCAGAAACAGGCTCCATTGAATTTACAACTCCAGCGCTAATCGCAGCCCTAGAAGTGAACACGCGGTAAGAAAGAGAACCAATTCCAGAATCACATGAAACAGAACCAGAAACCTTTACATTTCCGCTGCCTGCATCCAAAAGCTGAAGATCAGAAATTTCAGAAATTCTTATACGTGGAAAAGCCGTATCCTGCTTGAGCACTATTTTCTGGGAGTCATATGTAAGCCCCTGATCCGTTGTAACACGAACAACAACCGGCTCAGAAGAACCATTTACATCACCAGAGGCAAGAATAATCTGATTTCCGGAAAGACGTGCTGTCGCAAAAGGAGTTTTTGGAACAAGTTCAACGCTGCGTGCAGTTCCACCGACAAAATAAGCACTTGGCGGAAATTCCTTGTTAACCTGAATAACTCCATTTTCATCAACTACGCCATCATCAAAAACTATTTTTGACTCATTTCCCTGGACAACAGAAGTGTTTGCAACATCAATCATCGCCTTGTAATTTCGTGTTCTTCCAACAACATCCGTTGCAGAAATATAAATTCTCGCGATTCCTTTTGGAAATTCATCGTTTATAGGAATATTCACCGTGTAAGAACCGGCAGAATTCAACTCATAATCATTTTGTTTTATACCTTTGCTTCCCCAGCGTGTTTCTACATGAACCGAAGCAAGTCCAACGCTGCTTGAAACAGTTGTTGTAAAACTTGAGCCAGATTCCGGATGAACCTGAATTCCATTCACAACCGCAGTTCCCGCAATCTTTGCCTCAGAGAATTCCGGAAGCGCGCCCCTTGCCTGAAATTCTGATGTGAACACATTGCTCTGAACACCATGACGGTCAGTGGCAATTACAGAAACAGTATGCTTTCCGGCAGAAAGTTCTGAACCTTGGGCAAGAACGCCGTAGAAAACGCCTTTTGTCTCCTCTTCAATCCATCCGCCATTGTCAAGACGGTATTTTACAGAAGCAATTCCATCCCTGTCTGTCGCAATTCCACGGATGTAAAGAACATCTCCGCTTTCAACAAGAGATTCCGCCGTTGGAAATGCAATTTTTACATCAGGTTTGTCAAGAGATTCATCAATAGCAATATTTCTGGAAACTGTTATAACGTTTCCTGCCGCATCCCTTGCAGAAATCGTAAATTTTCTTGACTTTTCAGAAACTCCCGCAAGATCAAATTCTTTTGCCCAGAACGGATTTCCTGGAACAACTTCAAAATCCCCGGATTCTTTTCCAAAAGTCCAGTGCAAGTTTGAAATTCCGACTGTATCTTTTGCATAACCGGCAATCGCTACTTTTCCATACTGAGGAACTTTTTCCTCCGGCTGAAGAATTTTTACCTCAGGGCTAGTGTTATCAATAAAATAAAGGAATGAATAAACTCCCTCTGAACCTGCGTTGTCAACAGCCTTAAACCAGATTACCGCCGGACCGTCCGGGAATTTTCTTGTGTCAACAGAAATATCAAATTCAATCCTGTCTTTTTTGCGCGAAAGTTTTACATTCGAAAAATAATTGCCATGGTCAACAGAATAAGAAAGACTTTTTATTCCATTACCATCCGCTACAGTTCCGTGAAATTTTACAGTTTTAGAAACAAGAGTTCCCATAACGTGGTTGTCTACATTTGTAACCGGCTGGCGTCTGTCCAAATTCCAGCTAAGCTCAACAGGCTTTCCCACAAGTCCATTTATATCGCAGCCAACAACTTTTATTGTATGTAAACCTTCTTCAAGATCAGTTGTATCAAGATAATAAGACCAGAATTCCTTTCCTTTCGCACGGACAGGATGCTCCTCGTCACCGTCAAAAATCAAGTCAACATATTCAACCGCATCATCGTCAACACAAGTACCAACAATATTCAGGTTGCCGGCAACGCGCACTCCAGGCTGAGGGTTTGTAATTCCACAGACAGGAAGATCAGAATCCGGATCCAAATAAATATTAAAAGGTCCTTCAAGAGTAACATTATCACTCAAGTCGGTGGCCTTTACCATGATATTGTATTTTCCAGCCTTTCTGCTGTTCAAATCAAAAGTATCCTGCCAACTTTTTAAATTTTCAACACTGTGAGTTTCAATATCCCTCGCAGATAAAAATGAGCCCAGACAAAAAGTAACAAAAACAAAAAAAAGCGCTCTTGCTTGTTTCATACACAATATCTCCATTTTTTTAAATGCAAATTAATTTTAATCCACAAATACGTAATTGACAAATTTTTACAGTTTTTTATCGGAAAATTCCATAGAATTCTTTAAATTTTCATTCCAAGTGGTAAAATTGAACCGTTATGAATAATTCAGATGAAAAAATAGCCGAGCTTCAAAAGATTTATGACGAATCAGAGAACATTGTATTTTTTGGCGGAGCAGGAGTTTCAACAGAAAGCGGAATTCCCGACTTTAGAAGCCAGGACGGACTTTACAGCCAGGAATGGAAATATCCGCCGGAAACAATTATAAGCCGAAGTTTTTTTAATGCAAATCCAGTTGAATTTTACCGTTTTTATAGAAAAAAACTGATTATAAAAAACGTCGAGCCGAACACCGCGCATATTCAACTTGCAAAAATGGAGCAAAAAGGCAAATTAAAAGCGGTTATAACACAAAACATCGACGGACTTCACCAAAAAGCGGGAAGCAAAAATGTCTTTGAACTGCACGGAAGCACCCTGCGGAATTTCTGCATGAACTGCGGCGCAAAATATGACGTTGATTTTATTTCAGAAAGCGAAAATTCCCCGGACAAACTGCCGCACTGCGCAAAATGCAATGGACTTGTAAAACCCGATGTAGTTCTTTACGAGGAAAGCCTTGACCAGAACATTATAAACGGCGCGATAAACGCAATCCGAAACGCAGACACAATTATCGTTGGAGGAACATCGCTTGTAGTTTACCCTGCGGCAGGACTGATTGACTATTTCAGCGGCAAAAATATGATTCTTATCAACAAATCAGAAACTTCCAGCGATTACAAAGCGAACCTTGTAATCCACGAAAGCATCGGAAAAGTTCTAGGCTCGCTAAAAATTTAATGGCACGGCAAATTTTTCCGGCAGATTTTTCCGGATTTTCTTATTCCTGATTCGGCGCAATTATATTGTAAAGACGATTCAAATCTTCTTTTGTAAAATAATTTATTTCAATTGAACCTTTATCAAGCGAACCTTTTAACGTAACTTTTGTACCGAAAACGTCTATAAATTTCTGCTCGATTCTGGCAATCTCAGGGTCTTTTTTTACAACTTTTTTTGCAGGTTTATTAGAAGCCGCCCGACCGCCGTTATTATAAATCTGGGCAAGCTCTTCTGTTTCCCGGACATTTAGCCCGCTGCCGATAATTTTTCCGAACATAATCCTCTGGTCGGCAGGATTAGAAACTGCAAGCAAGGCACGCGCATGACCGGAAGTAATCTGACCGTCAATAAGCGATTTTTTCATATCATCAGGAAGCTTTAAAAGACGAACAGAATTTGTTACCGTGGAACGGTTTTTTCCAACCCGCTTAGCAACCTCTTCATGGGTAAGCTCGCCAAGCTCCATCAGATTGTAATAAGCCTGAGCCTCATCAATCGGATTCAAATCCGCACGCTGGATATTTTCTATAAGCGCGACCTGAAGCCGCTGAATCTCATCAAATTTTCTAATCTGTACCGGAACTTTAGAAAGCCCCGCAAGCAAAGATGCCCTTGTACGCCGCTCTCCGGCAACAATATAAAATTTTCCGTTTTCCGCAGGCTCAATGATAATCGGCTCAATAATGCCGTTTTCCCGGATTGAATCCGCAAGTTCCTCAAGTTTTTTCTGGTCAAATTCAGTTCGCGGCTGTTTTGGGTTCGCAATAAAATCAGCCGGATTTGCCCACAAAGTTCCATCATCATCAACTGTCACCCCGGCAGGAAGATTCGTAGGCTTTCCGTTCTCATCCTTTTGAATATCTTTTGCGCTTCCAATTCCTGAAAGAGGAACTTCGTTTTTTCCGCCCATAAGCGCGTCTAATCCGCGTCCAAGACCTAATCCACCTTTTTTAGCCACGATGCATTATCTCCTCTGCAAGTTTTTTGTAGCTTTTTGCACCGGCGCACTCAGGATCGTAATTGCAAATCGGCAGTCCACGTGAAGGAGCTTCTGACAATCTGACATTTCTTGGAATTATCGTGCTAAAAACAACATCCTTAAAATAAGTTTTTACCTGCATCACAACATCCTGCGCAAGTCTTGTCCGGGAATCATACATCGTAAAAAAGATTCCACCGATTGTAAGCTTTGGATTAATTCCCTGCTGAACTTTATTAACAGATTTTAAAAGAAGAGTTATTCCTTCAAGGGCAAAATATTCACACTGCATCGGAACAAGAACCTGATCTGCGGCCGCAAGTCCGTTCAAAGTTAAAATTCCAAGCGAAGGAGGACAATCAATCAAAATATAATCGTAAACTTCTTTTAAAGGGTCCAGAACCTTTTTTAGGAAGAATTCCCGATCGTCCTGCTCAACAAGTTCTATCGCGGCACCAGACAAATCAATAGAAGCGCTGATTGCATCAAGATTTTCAACAGGAGTATGTTTTATCGCCTGCTCCGCAGTCACCTGTTCGGCGAGCAGCTCGTAAATTGTCGGCTTATCCTTAGAAACACCAACTCCGCTAGACATATTCCCCTGCGAGTCAAAATCAACAAGAAGAACTTTTTTTCCAGAAAGGGCAATGTACGCCCCGATATTTATACAAGAAGTCGTTTTTCCAACTCCACCTTTCTGGTTTACAAAAACAATAGTTTTACCCATAACTTTAAATATATCATTTTTTTTACATTTGGTATACATTTAAACTGTTATGATAATTTCCTGCACATTCAGCAAACCGGCAAAAAATATTGAAGAAATCCTTGACCGCCCATATTTACGGATAAAAGCCCAAGTCGCGAACAACTCAAACAAAACTATGTATTACATAGAAAAATTCACAAAAACCCAGGCTTTTCACGAGCAAAAGACAGAAGAGGAACTTAATGAATTTATTAAAATCCACGCCGGAACAACTTTTAAAAATTGCATTCTGCGCACAGAGACTGAAGAAATAACTTATCTTGGAAACAAAAAAGGAAACGTAACAAAACTTGCAAAAAAACTGAACAACGAAAATCGGCAAAAAAACTCAAACATAATCTGGAAAAATGGCGGCCGGCAGAAAAATTATCTTATTCCAGAAGGAAATCCCGTGCCATTCATGGTTTTGCTTGGACTTATGACAAGCGACGGAAAAGTCATCAGCTCAAAATATGATAAATTCCGGCAGATAAACCGGTTTCTTGAATTTATAAACGACATCCTGCCGGAAATCCAAAATCAGACAGAAAACAAGCCCCTTAAAATTGCAGATTTCGGCTGCGGAAAATCATACCTGACGTTTGCAGTCCATTATTTTTTAACAGAAATAAAACACCTTCCAGTAGAAATTATCGGACTTGACCTAAAAAAAGATGTGATTGAATACTGCGGCAAAATCGCCACCCAGCTGAACTTAAAAGGAATAAAATTCGATACAGGAAACATCGCCGACTACAATTACCAGAATGAACCGGACATCGTAATTACGCTGCACGCATGCGACACGGCAACTGACTTTGCGCTGAACTACGCTGTAAAACACAACTGCAAGGCAATCCTAAGCGTTCCCTGCTGCCAGCACGAAATAAACGGCCAGCTGAACAAGAATTCTGTTCCAGAAGAATTCAAGACTCTCCTAAAATATGGAATTATCAAGGAACGTTTCGCCGCGCTTGCAACAGACGCGCTCCGCGGAGAACTTTTAGAAAACGCAGGCTACAATGTCCAGCTTCTGGAATTTATTGATATGGAGCACACGGCAAAAAACATCCTTATCCGCGCTGTAAAAAAATCAGAAAATCCACTTTCCGCGCCTCAAAAACCAGCCGCCCCCGAAAAACTAATCACCGCGCTGAACATTTCACCAACGCTACAAAAACTGCTTAGGGGATAAAAAGAATTTCAACTGGAAAAGTTGCGGTTTATTCATAATAGCAGACTATTTTACCTATACAAATACCCGCATAGATGCCGATAATTTATATACGGAGGCAAAAAAAATGTCAGATATTGAAGAATGGCTTTCTATGCAATTTGGAGCAAGTGCTGAGATTATATTAAAAGCATTAACAATGAGTCCAGGCTCACAAGGGTATATCCACGGTGCATTATCAGAAATCTTATTAAAGGAATATTTGGAATCAAAAAATTTTAAAGTTTTAAGAATCAAAGAAAAACCTGCCGGTGGTTTTAATGAAAAGAAAACCGGATACAAAGGAGACTTTTTAATATGTAAAAATGAAATTTATTATGTCGTGGAATGCAAAGGCTTAAAAACTAACGCAGAATTTCGTTCCGCAGAAACAGATGAAT
>CAVGBY010000024.1:0-7959 GCA_963627355.1 uncultured Prevotella sp.
CATTAAAGCCAAACGGATTTTTTTACACATCATTTAAATATGGAACATTTGAAGGCGAACGAAACGGAAGATTTTTTAACGATATGACAGAAGAAAAATTTTCAAAAATCTTAAAACAAATAGAGTTTCTAAAAATACTCGAAATCTGGATAACCGAAGATGTCCGTCCAAATCGCAAATCTGAAAAATGGCTTAATGTTGTCTGTAAAAAATCCTAATTTCTTCCCCCATTCAAAACACTGGACAACGGAGAACAGATTTTTCTTAAAACAAATCCAGCGAAAGTTCCAAGGAAAATAATCGCTATGTTTCCGCCAAAATATTCAAGCAGACAGAAAGCAGGGTTTTTCATCGGCAAAAAATAAAGCCACAGGTTCTGCACGCATGCAAGAAGAAACGGCATATGGACTGCAAACAAAAAGAACGAAAACGGTGAAAGTTTTTGAGCAATTGAAAAAGTTTTTTGATTTCTGGAAATTTCACCTGAAAGTTTCAGAAAAATCAGACAAGAAAACAAAACTTTCATGGCATCGCAGACGGAATTTCCCTT
This sequence comes from uncultured Prevotella sp., assembly GCA_963627355.1. Lineage (GTDB taxonomy): Bacteria > Spirochaetota > Spirochaetia > Treponematales > Treponemataceae > Treponema_D. The sequence continues at coordinate 551 of CAVGBY010000024.1, forward strand.
AAAAAACAGATTTCCTCCAGCAATAAAGAACGCAAATCCCGCAAAAAGTTCCAGCCAGCCAAATGAATCCGCAAATTTAAACGGTGAAAAATCAGTTTTTGCCCAGAAATATCCTAGCGTAAAAAACAAAAGAGCCGCCCTGTCAGAATCGAAACCTTGCGAAGTAACTCCTGAAATATAAATGAACACGCAAAAAATCAGCGAAGTTTTTGGAAATCTTCCATATATAAAGCGAAGAACTGGAGAAACCAAAAATAGAATCAGCAGGTCGCGAACAAACCAGAACTGACCGACAAAGGGATGATTATACTGGTCAAAGCCAAATCCTGTAAACGCCTTAAGATAATCCAAAACGCCCCATGTTAAAAAAGGAATTTTTTCCGGATTCACAAGAAGCGAAGGATTAAGTTTTGCGGCAAAAAATTTTGTAAGCGTTACAAACACAATATTCAACGCAATCCACACAAGATAAGGAAGCAAAAGCCCCCTTGACTTTTTCCTAAGCATAACTTTATACGGCATATCTTTTTTAAAGAACAAGTACGCACTGAACATAAAAAAAAGCGGAACGGCACAGCCGCCAAGCCCTGAAGAAATTACAGACTGAATCCATTCTCCAGCCTCGTTTTGTGCAAAAACTGGAACTTTATATCCTTTTGCTACGGAATCAGCAAGATTTTCTGCAGTAAAGTTGTTGTGGATAAAAACAACAAGCACGCTCAAAAGATAGCGGAGCGATGTTATTCTTTTTGAAGTTTCCGGATCTATAAAAGATGAATGATTTTCTGGAATTTCTTGTCTTGTTTCCAGAAATGCACTTTCATTTGTCATTTTTCTTTCTCCTATCAATTGGTACGTTTGTACCATAAAAAACAGAATAAATGACATTTGTATTTAAATCAATCTATAATCTGTACATTTGTGCTATTTTTGAGTCGATGTTAGACTTTTGGAGTAACGTAAAAAGCGAACTTGAATACAAGGGAATCTCACAAAAAGAGCTTGCCGCAGAAATAAACGAAAGCTACAACACGCTCCAGTCATGGATTAACCGCGACCGCCTGCCAAACGTTGTTCAGGCTGTAAAAATTTCCCATGCGCTAGGAACAAGTGTAGAATTTTTAGTTACAGGTCGCGACGAAAACTTCCGTGCAGACAACACCGAAACAATTCGTCTGCTAGAAAAAGCAATTGAAAATCTAAGATAAGGCGTTCTCCCCCCCCTACCGCAAAATTTAGAAAAAAATTTGTTGACGTTGCCTTGTAAAATTATTATATTTAGTTTATCGGTTTAATTTCTTAAACTTATAGACTGTTGTTTTTAGGAGGATTTATATATCATGAATCGCTTATTCAAGCACCCATGGTTAATTATCATCTTAACTTTGGCTGTTACTGCGGTACTTGGCTTCCAGCTTGGAAATATCAAGATGGATGACTCAACAAGACTTTATTTTCCGCAGAAACACGAATCATACAAACATCTTATCGAAACAGAAGATCGTTTTGGCAGTACTGTTGTTATCGGAGTTTCCCTTGAGACCGACAAAGGAAGTATCATAACTCCAGAGATTCTTGGAATCATCGACCATATTTCAACTGATGTGGAAAATTTGCCTACAGTTGACCGCGTTGATTCCCTTACAAAAATCGATTTTATTGAAGATGTTGACGGCGCTCTTACCGCCGGAAATATTATTGACGCCGAGCGCGACGAAAACGGCTATCTTCCGCCGCTTACAGTTGAGCAGACAAACCAGTTAAAGCAGAATCTTGCTGATTGGGATGAAATGTATACCCGCTCAATTATCTCTGACGACAACAAGGCTGCCCAGATGCAGATTACGCTTGTGTCAAACAATCACCCGGACGAAATCGCATACTTGGGAACAATCTCATCTGAACAGTCTGAAATTCTTGCAAAAGCAGGAATTAAAACTTTCAAGGATTTTACAAAAGCCCAGACAAAAGGAACACTTTCTTCAATTGAAGGTTTTTCTCCGGAGGAACTTGATTCAATCACAGAAATCATCAGCACAGCCGCCGCAAATTATAAATCTTCAAGTGATATTGAAAAAGAAACTCTGGCACAAGTAAAGGAAATCACAGAAAAATACACAGATGGAACAAACCTTAAGGTTATTTATTTTGGAGACCCTGTTGTTTCCTTAAATATGCACGAATTCATTATTTCAGACCTTGTAAGGCTTATTCCTCTTGTTTCTGTAGTTGTTCTGCTTACCCTGTTCATCAGTCTAAAAACGCTGGATGGAACAGTTCTTCCGCTTATCACAGTTCTTCTTTCAACGGCCTGCACCTGCGGACTTATGGCTGTATTCAACTTTACGTTCACAATTGTTACAAGTATCATCCCGGTTGCGCTTATCGCCTGCGGTTCGGCCTACGGAATCCACGTGCTTACCCATTATTACATCGCACTGGACGAAGCAAAAGCAAAAGGTGTTGAAATCACAAAAGAAGTCCACAAGGAAATCGTTCTTAAGGGCGTAGGTGACTGTAAAGTTGCTGTATTCCTTGCCGCCGTTACAACTGTAATCGGATTTATTTCCCTTGTTTCAAGCCCGATGCAGCCGCTCCACAGTTTTGCAATCTTTACGGCAATCGGTGTCGCGCTCGCATGGCTTTTCTCTGTAACATTTATTCCTGCCGTTCTTATGGTAAAACCTGTAAGCAAAATCGGTAAAAAATCAAAGCTTATGCAGGAAGTTACAACTAGGGTAAAAAAGCACACAATCAACCGTGGAAACGCTTCCCACGATTCTTTGTACGGCATTTTCCTTTTCTTCTGCGGCTCAAAACCAAGAATGTACATTTTCAGCACGCTTATAATCGTATTCTCTTTCTTTGGAATCAGAAAACTTAACATTGACACTTCAATCATCAACTATTTTCCAAAAGAAAGCCAGTTAAGACAGGATATTGACTACGTTGACAAGCGTTTTGCCGGAACAAATCTTATTTTCATGGTTATTGACGGTCCAAAAGTAACAGATGCGGACGGAAATTTCCTTGACGAAGATGGAATTCCTGTGATGAACAAAGACGGAAAATATCTTGACGTAAACGGAAACATCATCAAAAAGTCTGACGGAAGAAAAGTGGCTCTTGAGGAAGGTTCAATGAAAAACCCGGACATTCTTGAGGCGCTTGACGGTCTGCAGGATAACCTTTACACAAAATTCCCTTGCGTTGGAAAAATCATTTCATTCTCTACTTTGATTAAACGAATGAATCAGGTTCTGCACGCTCCAAATGCGGAAAGTCTGAACACAGCCGCGGTTTCTTCCGGTGCAAGCGATTTTGGCGCTGATGACTTTGCGGATTTCGGTTCAGATTTTGGCGACTTTGGCATGGATGATTTTGGCGATTTTGGAATCGAAGATTCTTCTTCGGACGAAACTTACGAAATGCTCCCGGACTATGTTGATCCAAACGTTGCCTACGTAAAAAAACTGAACAGCACAATCACTGTTGAGGAAGGACTTCAGCTTCTTTCTTCTGCCTATGCGGAAGCAGGCGGAAAAAATGCCACAATTGATGAAGTTGTAAAAGTTCTTGAAAAGAAACTTAACTACAAGGGAAGCGACTTTTACGAGATTCCTTACGACGAGGCAAAATACGGCTACGCTCAGCACGAAGCCCTTAAAAATGTTGTCGGAAACTTCCTTTTCATGCTTTCAGACAAAGAAACTCTTGGCCGCTGGGCAAATGACCCGCAGAACGAGAATGTCTTGAACCCTAACAGACTGCGCGTTCAGATGGTTTTCCGTTCGCAGTCAACAGAAGATATTGCGGCTGTAATGGCAGAATGTGAATCCTATGCTAAAAACCACTTCCCGGAAGGTTACGAAATTTCTTTCACAGGAAAAGGTGAGCTTGAAACTGTAATGACCGACATGGTTGTTTCTTCTCAGATTCAGAGCCTTGCGTTCTCGCTGTTGTGTGTATTTGTTGTAATCGCGCTTTCGTTCCGTTCTGGCTTGGCAGGATTGCTTGGCGCAGTTCCTCTTGCATTGACAATTTTCCTGAACTACATGACCATGGGATTTGCAAAAATCAACCTTGACCTTGTAACTTCAATCATCGCCTCTGTTGCGGTCGGAATCGGTATTGACTACACAATCCACTTCCTTGAAACTTACCGCGCAGAACGCGCCAAAACAACGGATGTCCACGCCGCCGCAAGAAGAACTTTTGCTTCAAGCGGAATAGGAATTCTTACAAATGCGCTTGCAGTTGGTCTTGGATTCCTTGTTCTGTGCCTTTCAAAATTCGCGGTTTTGCGTTACATCGGAATTTTGATTGCAATCGTTATGTTCACAAGTTCTATGCTTGCAATGACAATTCTTCCAGGATTCCTTACAAACTACGATCCAAAGTTCAGCCGTCCAAAAGTTGAACCGACAGAAGATTTAGGCAAAGACGAAGAAATAAATAAATAATTTTTACAGGAGATTTATATGAAACTTATGAAAAAAACATTTGTTATGGCAGCTCTTCTTGCTGTTTCTGCAATGATTTTTGCAGAGGATGCGCGTTCAATCGTTGACAAGGCATTGAACATCAAAAAGCCGGATTTCAACCATTCAATTATTGAAATGGACTTGATAAACAAGAGCGGAAAAATCGAAGAACACCGAATCATTGATGAGCTTGGCCGCCACAACCAGAGCACAGACACTTCTGATGTTGTAATGAATTTTAAGTCAAGCACAAACAAATCAAACGAAGGAATTAAATTCCTTCAGAAAGAAAACAAAGGCAAAGACGATGACAAATGGATTTATATGCCATCATTGAAAACAACCCGCCGCGTAAATTCTTCTGAAGGCAGCAAATCCTTTACTGGAACAGACGCAACTTACGACGATATGTCAACCCGCGAGCTTGACGATGATACACACGAGCTTTTAGGCGAAGAAGAAAAGAACGGCTACAGCTGCTGGAAAATTCAGTCTACACCAACAGACGCCACATTCGCAAAAGCGCAGTACAAATACAGAATCCAGTGGATTGACAAAAACACATACACTCCGGTTTACGCAGAAATGTATGACAAAAAAGACGGAACTCTTGTAAAAGTATTGACAGTTGACAAGCTCGAGAACATCCAGGGCTACACAATCACAACCTCAACAACTTTGAAGAATGTAAAGAACGGCCATTCAACAAGAATTGCCGCGCAGAAAAACGCAAAAAGCCCGAACGGCTACAACATCATTCTGGATAAACCAATTCCAGACAGCGTATTCACACAGAACTACTTGAATACAGCTAAATAAAACATTTTCCGCCGCAGTTTTGCGGCGGTATTTTTATAAATAAAAGGATTTTTTATGAAACGAACAAAAATTCTTGCCATTTTTGCGGCAGCCACTTTGTGCGCTTCTTTTGCGGCCGCACAGGATATGGATTTTAGCGATGATTTTGGAAGCGACTTCGGAAGTGATTTTGGCGATTCTTCATCTTCCTCATCTTTTGCCGCAACTGCATTGTCGGTAAACGGCGAAGCGCAGATTAATTTCCGTGCCTATGTGGACGACGAGGGAACAATAGGACTTCCAATTGATGAATGGAACACTTGGGTTGACCCGAAAGGAAAACTCGGACTTAATTATTCAAACGACTCTGTTTCCGCAGATGTAAAATTTGCGCTCAGCAAGGACATTATCACCGATTACAAAACTGATATTATTGATGAGCTGACTCTTGAAGCATATCTTGGCAATTTCGTAATTCAGGCTGGAAAAATGAAAGTCGTATGGGGAAAAGGCGACAAGCTCCACGTAATCGACAACTTTAACGCAAACGACTACAAAGATTTCCTGATTCCAGACTACATTGACCGCCGGCTTTCTGAACCGATGGTTCGCGTTCTTTACAACGCACCAAATGATGTCGGTCCATTCACTTCAAACCGATTTGAACTTGTGTGGACACCGTTTATGACTGCCGACCGCTACGCTTCTTCTGGAAGATGGGTTCCAACTCAGGTTAAGGAATTGAAAAAAACTTTAACAGGAATTGCAACAAGTTCTATTTCAAATACTGTAAAAGAACTGGAAGCAAAACGTGTAGAACTTGCCGTTGCAAAAACTGGTTATACAAATGCAGAAAATGACTATAAAGCAGCAAATGACGAAACAGGAAAAGCAAAATATGCCGCTCAAATGCAAGCCTATGGCAATGCCGCACAAACTACACAAGAGAATCTTACAACGTTGAACACAACATATCTTTCTCAACTTAGCAACTCCTCTTCCCTTGCAGACGATCTTTACCCGGATTTGTACCAGCTTAAATATATGCAGGCCGGAGCAAGATTCACAACCACAACCGGTTCCTGGGACTGGGGCATAAGCTATTATTTTGGACGCGACAAGAGGGCTTCATTTGATTACAGCAAAATGGGAACTTATGTTCCAAAATATCTTGAAGGAACAGCAACAGAAGACGACAAGTTCATTGACTACGACTTTCTGCAGGTTTTCGGGCTTGAGGCGGCAAAAACTTTCGGAGCATATAATTTCCGTGCAGAGGCGGCTTACAACCTTACACAGGATGTGGCAGGCGATGATCCGGCGGTTCACAACAATTCTGTTGCCTGGGTTTTTGGATTTGACCGCGATCTTCCAATCAATGAGCTGAACATTAACCTGCAGACACAGGGAAAATACATTCTGAACCATGATGAAATCAACACAACAGAATATGCGGACACAGAATGGAACACCTACGAAACAGACAACAAACTTGTCCTGAACATTTCTGACAATCTGGCTCACGGAAAAGTAAAACCAGAAGTAAGTGCAATCTACGGATTTGAGCATTTTGACCTTATCATCATGCCAAAAGTAACGTGGTACGTTTCAGACGGACTTGAATTTTCCGCAAGCGGAATGTATATGCAGAGCTTTATAAAAAGCCGCAGCGAATTCGGCGACTGGCACAACAACAGCTTCGTACAGATTGCCGCAAAATACACATTCTAACCCATCCTGAATGTCGGGTTTTTCAGAATAAAACCCGACATTCAGCCTAAAAAATATTTTACCAGGATTTTACATTATTTAATTTTACAAATAGAAGAAAAAGTCATAAATTAACTATGGAGGCGATTTTATGATATATCTTCTTGAAGACGATGATTCCATCCGAAAACTGGTTGACTATACATTAAAATCACAAAATTATCAGACCGAAAGTTTTGCGCTTCCTTCTGAATTTTGGAAAGCAATGACAAAAAAGCCCGATCTTGTTCTTCTGGACATAATGCTTCCGGAAGAAGACGGAATTTCTATCCTAAAAAAACTTAGGGCAAACAAAGAAACCTCGGGGATTCCTGTTATCATGCTTACCGCAAAAGATTCAGAATTCGACATTGTAAC
>CAVGBY010000024.1:7969-21896 GCA_963627355.1 uncultured Prevotella sp.
TTGTAACAGGGCTTGATTCCGGCGCAGACGATTATGTCACAAAACCTTTTGGAATGATGGCGCTTCTTTCACGCATAAAAGCCGTTCTCCGCCGCTACGAAAAAAACAGCGCAGTTCAGTCAGACGCAAAGGAACTTTCGCTCGGAAACATAAAAATAAATGAAAAGCACCATACAGTCTTTGTGGGTGAAAAACAAGTTTTTCTTACAGTAAAAGAATTTGACCTTCTGGCATTATTAATAGAAAACAAAGGAAATGTCCTGACCCGCGAGCAGCTTTTAAATTCAATATGGAAAATTGATGCGGACATTGAAAGCCGTACAGTTGATGTGCACGTAAGAACCCTAAGACAGAAAATCGGGGACGAAAACGGCGAAATAATTGAAACCGTCCGTGGAATCGGCTATAAAATCTGCTGAAATACAAAAGAATTTTTAAGGAGCGAACCTTGAAGGCAAAATCCCTGACATACAGAATTTTTTTAAGCACGTTTTTAGTCGGAACATTGATTTATTTTTTGTGCGCAATGATTTTTCTTTCAAATATCTACAGTCATTTTGAGCGGAAAATCTTTAATGAGCTGGAAACCGAGGCGGTTTTTCTTGAATATTGCATTTCAGAATCAAACATCGACGGGCTAAATAAATTTAATTCAGTAAAAAACCGGATTACTTTAATCGGAAAAGACGGAACAGTCTATTTTGACAACATGGCCGACGCCTCTAAAATGGAAAATCATAGTCTTAGGGAAGAATTTATCGCCGCAAAAGAAAAAGGAAGCGCAAAAGTAACGCGTTATTCTTTTACAATGATGAACAAGACTTTGTATTTTGCAAAACTTCTTTCAAATGGAGATGTGCTTAGAATTTCTTGCGACCAACATTCAGTTGCGGTCCTTGTTTTTGGAATGAGCAAAACACTTCTGGTTATGCTTGTGATTGCTGTTATTGCCTCCGGAACTGCAGCCGTCTGGACTTCAAAGCAAATTATAAATCCTCTGAACCAGATAAACCTTGAAAACCCGGAAGACTGCCTTGTCTACGAAGAGCTTAAGCCTTTTACAAAACGAATCGCAGAAGAAAATTTTGAAAAAACCCAGCGTGAAGAGCTGCGGAAACAGTTTACGGCAAACGTAAGCCACGAGCTAAAGACACCGCTTACAAGCATTTCAGGATTCGCGGAAATTTTAAAAAACGGCGGCACGGACGAAAAAACCACAAAAGATTTTGCAAGCACAATCTACGAAGAAAGCCAAAGGATGATTTCTCTTGTAAACGACATCATCAAACTTTCAAAACTTGACGAAAAATCAATCAGCCTGGAAAAAGAATCCATTAACCTTCTGGAACTTTCAAAAGAAATCACAAATATTCTTTCCGCAAGCGCAAAAACAAAGAATGTAACGCTAAAAGTGCAAGGCGACGCTGGAAAAATTTACGGCGTTCAACCTGTAATTTACGAAATGATTTACAACCTGATTGACAACGCGATAAAATACAACAAGCAGAACGGCTCTGTCGAAATAACTGTAAAGGATGAAAATCTAAATCCTGCTGAAAACGCCGGCTCTTTCAGCAAAAAAACAACAATTTCAGTCCACGACACAGGAATCGGAATTCCAAAAAACGAACAGGAACGAGTTTTTGAACGTTTTTACCGCGTTGACAAAAGCCGCTCAAAAGAACTTGGAGGAACCGGACTTGGGCTTTCAATCGTAAAGCATGCGGCAAAATACCACAACGCAACAATAAATCTTTCTTCCAAAGAAGGAAAAGGCAGCATTTTTACCGTAACATTCTGCTCGTAAAACTTTCAAAAACCCAAGGCTATAGGTATTTCTTCAAATCCTGACATTTAACGCCGGCGTAAAGTTCAACCAGCGGTTTTGCCGGACTGCAATTTATTTTTTGCAGAAGGACTTCCTCAATCTGGAAAAATCCCACGTCCGCACTCATATGGACTTCAATTTTTATAGGTTTTTCTTCGCCGCTTAGAATTTTTACGCTTTCAATTGAATTTGCAGAATATTTGTGGATGTCGCCAACGCTCGGCTTTGTGTTGATTTCCATAGGAATCCGGGCACGACCTTTTGTCATATCGCAGCCATCGGCAATTAAAATCAGACCGGCTTCAATTGAATGAATTTTCCGCGTTCCCATATGGCCGACAATCCCTTCCAGCGCCATTGAAAGAATTGTGATTTTCCGCTTTAAATCTTTTTTGTTCGGTAAAACTTCGTCCAGAATCTTGTTTACTATGGGCATTGCAAGCATTCCAGAATAGAGCTCGTGGTCCTGGCGAGCAATCGTCATTCCAAAATCGTGCAGAAAACTTGCAAGAATCACGGCTGTTACGCTGTCTGCAAAAGTTCCGGCTTCTTCCTGCTCAAGGCTGGTCTTTATCCCTTTTGAATGAAGAATTTTCAGCATTTTCAGGCAATTTCGGCAGACCGTCCTCATGTGAACCGGTCCATGGTCGTTAAATCCAAGCCGAACTATTGAAACATTATTCGCGTAATCCTGAACCGCCTGAATTTCCGGGTCGTCAATCAGAATTTTAACCACGCGCAACGGCAAATCATCTTTTTCTGCCATGAGTTCTATTATTTCTTTTGTAAGAACAACAAGTTTCTGGTCAACTGAAAGTTCTTTCGGTGATTTCATAAGTCCTCGCTTTCTCTCCTGCGAATAAAAAAAACACATCCTTGCTTCTATTATAACCATAAAAACAAAGATGTGCTTATTTTTGCTTTTTACCAGCGTTTCGATTTCAGACTATTTTTCTGATTTTACGCTTACAGGAGTCCATTTCCAGCAGAGTGGAATGCTGAACTTCTGAAGTCCGCCGTTGTCCTTCAAATCCTGGAATGTGAATCGAACGCCAGCCTGAACTGAACCCATTTTTTTAGGCAACTTGTATTCAACGCTTGGATAAACAGTTGTTGTTGTTGAATAATCCTCCCCAAATATTGTTGAAAGCTTTACATCGCCTTTTACCTTTAAGTTTTCTGTCGCGGCATAAGAAGCGGCAACACGTGTGTAGAACGGATAAACTTTGTCGCCATCAGAATTTTTGTATTCGTAAGTGTCGCCATCTGAAACATATTCGTTTGTAAGAACTGAAACAACATCAGCGGCAAGTTTGATTCCTGCATCTTTGAATGTATAAGCGGCAGAAGCCTGAGCAGCGTGTTTTGCACCATATTTTACAGGAAGAGCACCATCATTATTATTGTAGATGTAACCTACGTTCAAAACAAGATTTTCCACAGTTCCAAGACCCACGAAAACACCGAATGTCCTGTCGTCGCTTGTTGCGTTCTTCAAAGTTGCACCAATTTTTACAGCGTTTGAAATACCAAAATCCGCGCCAAAATTAAGTCCGAGCTTATCAATATTGTCTACCTGAGAATCTCCTGCCCAGTTTGCGACAAACTTGAATGTGTTGAACTTTGCAGTGAATGCCAATCCAGATTCTGCCATTTTTCCTGAAGAATATGTATCATCAGCGGCAGCAAGGTAAGCGGCAGAAACACCATACTTTGTAAAAAAGTCGTTTCCTGCGCCAAACTGAATCTGCTCAATCGGAGTAAAGCGCGCAAATCCACGGATACGAACAGGTGCGTTTTTTCCACTGATATTATTGTTCGCATTAAATTCCAAGCGGATTCGTCCGTCGATTTTTTCAGAAGAATAATCAAGCTGCAGACGGTCGCTTATATTTGCAACAGAAGATTCAAATTCATCGCCTTCATCTCTGTCTGTTGTAGCCGGGTCATCCTTTTTTCTTGACCAAGACATAAAATCGTTGCCCCAAATATTGTCTTCGTCTCCACCAAACGTGTTTGCCAAAGAAATATCCGCACTTGCTACAGATGCCGCCAATAATAACGCCGCGCCACCAATCAATGTTTTTTTCATTTTTGACTCCTTTTGAAACTTGCAAACAAGCTGATTTTCTACTTTTCCTATTTTTAATTCGTTATTTATACTGATATATCTCTACATTGTTAACCTCTTTATTATTTTTGGTTGACATTTACAATTTTTGCCATCTTTTTGTAGATTTCTGTGTTGTCGTAGTAACCTACAAAATTATTTTGTCCTGCTCCAAGCGCGTAAACTGGAACTGGGAGCCCTGTGTGCGAGTTTGACGTCCAGCCGATTCCGCACTTTGCGTTCAAAATATGTGTGATTGTGATTGTCAAAGGCTCGTAAGTTCCGTAAATATCGTATTCATGCTGATTTCTTGACTTGTCGTTTTTGATTGTCTTGCTGTAAGCCTCGCGCAATCTGCCGTATTCGTAGTCAGTAAGAACAAGTCCGCCGTTCTTGTCTTTTCCGCTGCTTCCCGGAACTTTGAGTCCAAAGCATTTTTCAACATCTTTCATCACATCTTCAAAAGAAGTCTGATTTTTCTTGTAGTTCACAACATAATCGTCATCGAACTTCTGGTAAGAAACTTTCTGCTTGTCCAAAGTCCTGAAGAACAAATTATAATCTGTTCCGGCATAACCAATTGTGAGTCCGCCAGTTTCATGGTCGGCTGTAACAAGAATCAATGTTTCTGAAGGGTGTTTGTTGTAAAAGGAAATAGCTTCCTTTACAGCGTCAGAAAGTGCCAGAGTATCAGCAATTGAGGAGCGGGCATCGTTTGCGTGGCAAGCCCAGTCAATTTTTCCGCCTTCAACCATCATAAAAAAGCCTTTTTTGTTGTCAAGAACTTCAATTCCTTTGCGGACGTAATCGCGCAAAGCCCAGTTTTTTGACTCGCGGTCGTTTTCATAAGGGAAAGCATCTGAATCCGCCAAATCTTCTGCAACAACAAGTGCCTTGTCTCCATTTTTAAGGCTTTCCGCTTCTGACTGTTTGAAGCAAACTGTGTAACCGGCTTTTTTTGCCAAATCGTAAATCGACTCCTTGTCCTTTTTCTTGTCCTGAGGTTCCATTAACGCGCCACCGGCAAAATAATCAAAATTTGACTCAACAAGCTGCAGACCGATTTCGTAGTTTGATTTTCGGCTTGCGACATGCGCATAAGTTGCCGCTGGTGTAGCATGGTTGATGTTTACTGAAGAAATTACGCCGATTTTCCAGTTTTTCTGGTCGCGGAGCTGTTCAGCAATCGTTGTGTATCTGATTTTTTTAGAAATATCCACGCCGATTGAGCCGGAATGTGTTTTGTATCCTGTAAAGATTGAAGTCGCTGTGGAAGCTGAATCCGGCGCAAAAGATGTCGCATCATAAGTCTGCGCTGTTCCTACAACCGGAAAATCAAAAAAGCTCAATTTTCCGCCAACTGGAGAATCTTTTGTTTCAGAAGACTTTTTTGTTTCATCAACTGTTCCCAAAGCATCTTTTCCAATGTAATAAGCCGCGCTCTGAATCTGAGGATAGCTCATTCCGTCTCCAACAAAAACAAAAACGTATTTTGGAGTTCCTTTTCCATTAGAAACTTTCTCAATAGTCTGAGCGTGACCTACTCCAGAAAAACCCATTGCAGCAGCAAGCAAAGTAGCTGAAGCAATCTTAAAAATATTCAAAGCAGTTTCCTTTTTCATTTATTCCTCCACAAAAAAGGTCATCAAGATATGGCTGAACAATAAATGAAAAATGTTAAGATTTGAAAAAGAATTTGTTATTGGTTTGTTAGATGTTTGTAAAGGAAATAAAAGATTTTTTTGCATTAGGCAATGGAGCCCCTTTAGTTCCAGAGCAACCGCAGGTTGCGGTGGAATGAGCGGCCAGCGAAGGGCGGAACTGCCGACGGCAACGGATGTTGCCGGAATGCCCAAGATAAAAAATTATATTGTGATGGAATGTCGTGTTTTTTTCTTACTGTTTAGTCAATTTTTTTTCCGCGCAAAACCATTCCGCTGACCAATGCTGTGAACGGTGCGGTTGAAGCAAGCCCGAAACTTCCGGCTACTGTGTTGATTATTTCTGAGGCGACAATGTTGTTGTTCATTATATTGTAGATTGGAGTTCCCTGAGCCATAAAAGTCATCAGGAGCGCAATGCAAGTTCCTGAATACGCCAAAAGAAGGGTTGTTGTCATTGTTCCCATTGCGGCGCGGGCAACTGCCATTCCGGATTTTATTGCGTTAAGGCGAGAAATTTCCGGGCAATTTTTTACGACTTCGTTTACCGCGCTTGTTATGTCAACGCTTAAATCCATGACAGAACCGCTCGCGCCCACACAAACTGAAGCCATAAAAATCTGGGTCAGATTTAAATATTGGTAGCCAGAATACAAAAGTGCTTCTGAATTTGCCATTACAGCACCATGAATATGAAAAGCTTTTGTGCAGACAACAGACAGAACCGCCGCGAAACAAATTCCTAGCATTGCGCCGCAGAAACTTGAAAAAAGTCTTTTGTCAAAGCCGTAGACAAGCGCCAGAATACAAAATGTAAGAATCGCGACAACCACAAGCCCCACAAAAATCGGGTTGAAACCTTTTAAGTAAAGTGGCACAAGAATTTTCCAGAGCACTAGAATTGTAATCACAAAAGACAAGACGGAGCGGAGTCCTGTTCCGCCGGCAAAAATAATCAGGAAAACCGCAAAAGCCGCCGCCAGAATCAGCTCGCCGTGCAAACGGTAATAATCGATAAGGTTTGCGGAGAGAATTTCATTTTCGTTGTGGTGAACAATGACCTGGGCCACATCGCCTGGATAAAAAATCTTGTCCTGGGCAAGCGAGCCGGACAAAAGATTCCAGCCTTCCGCGGTTCTTCCCTTAAATTTTCCGCTCAAGAATTTTATTTCGCAGACCTGCTGGCCGGTTCTAATCAGTCCTGTGTCAATAATCCGCGAATTGTCAACGGATTCGATTTTTGCGCGGCATTTTTCAGCGTCCCTGAACTGAACCGCGCCTTCGTAACCGGTTGGAACAAGAAAAAGGATTCCGGTAATTATCAGCGAAACTCCCAGAATCGGCAATGTGCCACCCTCGGACTGCAGACCTTTTTTTAATTCGCCGACAAAAAATCTGCAAAAAAATTGTTTTGCTCCGGCCGCAACCGCATCCAGAATCTTGTTCCTGTTTTTCATTCTTTTTTCCCGGTCAGAACAAATACAACTCGCTCGGCAATGTTCACCGCATGGTCTCCGATTCGCTCAAAATATTTCGCAATCAGAAAATAATCCAGAATCTGCTCGCCTTCCTCAGTCTTTTTGATTTTCTCAATCAAATCTTTTTTTATAATATGGTAAAGATTGTCAACTATATCATCTCGCGCAATGACATCTTTTGCCTTGTTGTAGTCACGCTCAATGTAAGACTGGATGCTGTCGTGAATCATCCCGATAATCTCGGACGACATTTCAGAAATTTCGCTCATTCCGCTGTATTTTAAGTCAGAAAGATTCAGAACCAAATCCGCAATGTCAACCGCATGGTCGCCAATCCGTTCCATATCAGTAATCATTTTCAGCGCGGCGGTAATAAATCTAAGGTCGGTCGCCATAGGCTGCTGCTGAAGCAACAGACGCATACAAAGCGATTCAATTTCCCGCTCCATATTGTCAACATTCTCATCGTTCGCGTGAACAGTTTTTGCCGCCTCAATATCGCGTCCCATCAGCGCAAGAACCGTGCTTTCAATCGCAACTTCAATCATTTTTCCCATGCTCAAAACGCTGGAATTCAACTGAGCAAGCTGTATCTCATATTTTTCTCGCATAATTTTCTCCATCTTCTGGGCGGCCAACAACATTCGCGTCTACGCCGCTCACTACTCAGCAAAAGCCCAAGGTCTTTTGCTGACGCCAAATAAATATCATACTAAGGGCGGACAACCGCCCTACGTCCGCACTCCGTTGCGTCCTACCCACCGTGCGGGCTCACGGTTTCGCAGGGGCTCAACCAAGACTCGCTCAAAACGCTGCGCCACTCGCGTTTTGTCGGCTCCGCCGTCGCTCCCTACCCGCAACGCCCCATCAACCGAATCTTCCGGTAATGTAGTCTTCCGTCTTTTTCTGCTTAGGCATACTGAACATCTGCTCCGTATCGCCGGTTTCAATAATCTCGCCAAGCAAAAAGAAAACCGTCTTGTCGCTGATTCTGACCGCCTGCTGCATATTGTGGGTAACAATAACAATCGTGTACTTTTCCTTAAGTTTCAGAACGCAGTCCTCAATCTTCAGTGTTGAAATCGGATCCAACGCAGATGTAGGCTCGTCCATCAAAAGAATTTCCGGCTGAACCGCAAGCGCCCGCGCAATGCACAGCCGCTGCTGCTGCCCGCCCGAAAGAGCCAGCGCCGATTTTTTCAGGTTGTCCTTAAGTTCATCCCAAATCGCGGCTTTTTTAAGCGAATCTTCAACAATCTCGTCAAGCTCGCTCTTTTTGCTGATTCCATGCGTGCGCGGACCAAACGCGACATTATCGTAAATGCTCATCGGAAAAGGATTCGGCTTCTGAAAAACCATCCCCACATTTTTACGCAAAACATTAACATCAATCTTCTTGTCAAGAATGTTTGTGCCGTCAATCTTAATCTCGCCGGTAATCTTGCATCCTTCAACCATATCGTTCATACGGTTTATGCTTTTCAAAAGCGTGGATTTTCCGCATCCGCTAGGCCCGATAAACGCAGTAATCTCATTTTTTTCTATCTCAAGATTTATATTACGCAGCGCATGAAAATCGCCGTAATACAAATCCAAATCTTCAATCTTAATCTTTGTGTTCTCTTTCATATTTCCGCCAAAATCTGCCATACCAACCTCTAATCTTTCTGGATTTTCCGTGCAACCAAAGAAGAAAGCGCATTTATCCCGACCACAAGAGCAAGCAGCACAACCGCCGTCGCAAACGCCTGGTTCGTGTGCAGACCTTCCGAGCTCAAGACATACATATGGATTGCAAGCGTTCTTCCCGAACCAAAAACGTTCAGCGGAATATGCGCAACCGTTCCAGCCGTATAAATAAGCGCCGCAGTCTCCCCAACAACGCGCCCGGTAGAAAGAATAATTCCGTTCAAAATTCCAGGAACCGCGGCCGGAAGCACAATCTTAAAAACCGTGCGGACTTTTCCGGCGCCAAGACCAAAACTACCTTCACGGTAAGCATCCGGAACCGCAAGTAGCGCCTCTTCCGTAGTACGCATAATCGTAGGCAGAACCATAATCGCAACCGTGCAGCTGCCGGCCAAAAGCGAATATCCCCACCTTAAAGTTCCGACAAAAAACAAAAGCCCGAACAAACCATAGATAATGGAAGGAATTCCTGCCAAAGTTTCCGTCGTCATCCGCACAAGCCTAACAAATTTATTTCCTCGCCCGGCATATTCCACTAGATAAACCGCCGACCCAATTCCCAGCGGACACGCAATGCAGAGCGCAATCAGCGTAACAATAATCGTGTTCACCAGCGCCGGCACAACCGAACAGTTTTCCGAGTTATATTTCCACGAAAAAAGCGACGGCCGCAAAAACGGAATCCCATGCGCCAAAATATAGCAAAGCATAAACGCCAGAATCAAAAGAGTAACCGCCGCGCACGCGTAAACCAGAACTTTCAGCGGATTTTTCTTATGAATCCTGTGGGGCGTCTGCCCCTCGGTCGCACCCAAAAGCCTTGCTTTTGCTTGCTCCCTACCCCCTCTAACGGGCTCAAACGCCGCCCGTAACGCCCGCTTAGTTTTTAGCGCAAAGTTCAAATTCATTTCCTATTCCTTTATTTTTCATGTCACTTCTTGGCCTTAATCATATTAAATGCCAGATTAATCAGCAGGATAAACACAAACAGCACAACGCCAGTCGCAATAAGCGCCTCCCTGTGCAGACCAGTCGCATAACCCATTTCCAGAACAATATTCGCCGTAAGAGTTCTTACTCCTTTCAGCACAGAATCAGGAATTCTTGCCTGGTTTCCCGCGACCATAATAACCGCCATTGTTTCGCCAACGGCACGTCCAACCCCAAGAATAATCCCGGCCAAAATCCCAGACTTTGCGGCAGGAAGCATTGCCTTGAACACAGCTCTTTCGTGGGTTGCGCCAAGAGCGCGCGCCCCATCGTAGTAACTTTCCGGAACTGCCCTTAGCGAACTTTCAGAAACGCTTATTATTGTCGGCAAAATCATCATTCCCAGCAAAAGGCTCGCCGTAAAAATACAAGAACCGTTCCCGCCAAAAACATTGCGCATAAAAGGAACAATCACCATCAGACCAAAAAAACCGTATACAACGCTAGGAATTCCAGCCAGAATCTCAATCGCAGGTTTAAGCACCTTATAAAGTTTTTCCGGGCAAAACTTCGCAAGAAAAACCGCCGTCATCAGACCAATCGGCGCGCCAAAAAGAACCGCGCCAAAAGTAACATAAAAACTTCCAACAATCATTGGAAAAATCCCATAAAGATCGCTGCCGGGCTTCCACTTCAAACCAAAGATAAAGTCAAAGACACCAATCTTTTTTATTGCAGGAATTCCATTAACAAAAAGAAACAAACAGATAAGCAAAACCGCGATAATGCTGAACGCCGCCGCCGCAAAAAAAACTGCCTCAAAAATGCTTTCCCTGGTTTTGCCGGCAACAATCTTTATGTTCATACTAAAATCCTATAGTCCTTAAAAAGCCTTATTTAACAAATTCTGACCATTTTGTTGATTTTCCGGTAAAAATCTTTTCAACACTGTCTTTTGCAAGGTCAGAAACTTTGTTCTCGTTGTTCACAACCACCGCAATACCGTCAATCGCAATTGTAACTTCCTTAATTCCCTTTGCTTTCTCAGAATCCTTAAGACCACGGCTGGCCATACCAATATCACAAATGCCATTTATCACGTTTGTCACGCCAGTTGTAGAATCAGAAGTCTGCAGCTCCACAGAAACATCCGGATTTACGCTCTTGTAAGCCTCAATAAGTTTTTCCATTACCGGAGAAACAGAACTTGAGCCAGAAACAACAACTTTTCCAGAAACCTTTGCGCCTTTAAAAGCGCCAGAATCTTCAACTTTGATGTACTTGTTTTTTTCAATTATCGCCTGACCATCCGCGCTAAGAATAAAGTTTTCAAAATCCTTTGCGGCAGCAGAAAGATTTTCCTTTACCGCAATATTGAACGGACGGCTTATCTTATAAGAACCGTTCTTGATGTTTTCCACAGTCGCATCAGCGCCGTCAATTTTTACAGCCTTTACAGTGCTGTTCAAAGAACCAAGAGAAATATAACCGATTGCGTATTTGTCGCTTGCAACGCTTGTAAGCATAACCGCAGTAGAATTTGTTACAGCAGCCTCATCAGTTGTGTAGTCAACCTTTTTGCCGTTCGCATCTTTCTTTTCAATTCCAAAAAGTTCAACAAAAGCACCCCGAGTTCCAGAACCTTCCTCTCGGCTTAAAACATTGATTGATTTTTTGGGATTCCATTTTCCTGCGGCAAAACAAGAAGTTCCGGCAGCCAGAACCATTGCGATTCCGGCAATTTTTTTCAGACTGATTTTCATAATTTACCTCTTTAATTTTTTTCTTTCCGATTGCCTAAAATCTAAAGCCGTTCTGTAAACAAAAAGCGTAAATTATGTAAAATCAATGTTAAATAAAAAAAGACCCCGTGAATCCACGAAGTCTTTTGACATTTCCAAGCTAGTCTAGCGATCGCCACGAGAAGCAGCTCTCTGAGCCTTCTTCTTGTTAAGGAAATTTTTGTGTTCCAGAGTTGTTTTCTTCTGGTGAAGAACTGCAGAAGGTTTTACGAAATATCTTCTGTTCTTATATTCACGAACGATACCTTCGTTTTCAACCATCTTCTTGAATCTTCGGATAGCTTTTTCCAAAGGTTCATCGTCTCTGATGTTAATTGTAGCCATTTATAACTACTCCTACTTATAAGTATGCTCTATTATTATCCTAAATTAACGCAAACCTTTCAAGTGCAAAACAGGCAGAAAAAGAAAAAAAATAGCCGCCAAGTTTTCAACGCTAGTGCGGCTATTCAAACTAGTGGAGATACCCAAAAGTTCGGGCGTTTCCTTTCTTCTGATATATCATAGCATTTTATATTCGTCAAATCACAAACGCAAAAAATAAAGCCTGCGTGCGAGCTTGCATGGGCTAGGGATTGTAGGGGCAGCGAAGCTGTTGTTTATTGTGGTGGTTGAGCTTGTCGAAATCACCACAATAAACAATGAAACCCCGAAAAGCCCGACCGACGCTTGCGGCGGTAGCCCCCCCCAGTTTCCCAAAAATTCCACATTTTCTACGCTCAAAATGAACTTTTCTTCTTACCCTCTTCCACCGTTCAACAACCTGAAAAGTTGCGGACAGATTTTTTTAAGCAGAATTCCCGAACCTGTTCCAATCGCCACGACCAAAACTGAAACTCCAAAATATTCCGCCATGCAGAAAAAAGTGTTCGTCATCGGAAGGATTTTTCTCCACAAGGCCTGCGCGCAGTTCAGGAGGAACGGCATATGGATTGCAAAAAGCCAGAACGAAAATCCCGCAAGATATTTTGCCGCCGCGAACGCCTTTTTGTTTAAAACAATAACTGCGGAAAATTTTAAAAGGACAAGGCAAGAAGCAAAAACCATAAACCAGTACGCGCACGAATATTCGCCGTAGAATTTCCAGGTCGCAAACCACAGCGCAAGATAAAGCGGAATCAGAGCCTTCCATTTTATTTTGTCCGCAAAGGCAAAAAGGTCAAAATCGTATTCCGCCCAGTAAAGCCCCAGCGTATAAAAGAAAAGCGCCTGGGCAGCCACAAAGAACGGCCGCGTGTCCGAAAAATAAAAGAAAGAAACTGCGATAAGAACACATACCGGAAATTTACGCACCGCAAGACGAAGAAGCGACGAAAACAAAATCATTATAAAAAGGTCGCGCACAAACCACAGCTGACCGACATATCCGCCGAAAGTCCGCCCTTCCGCCATATCCTCATAACCGAAAAACGCATGAAACCAGCCACCCAAACCCCACTCACCCATCGGGAACCAGTTCTTACGCTCAATCATCGCAGGAAAAACAGCCTGAACCAGAAGCTTTATGCCAACGTAAATGCCGATGTTCAGAAGCGGCCACAGAAAATATGGAACCGCAAGCGATTTTGCCTTCTTTTTTAACAGAACGTCGTAAGAATCGTTTTTCATAAACTGCAGGTAAGAGGCGAACATAAAAAAAAGAGGAACTGCGCACCTTGCAATTCCATCTGAAATAAAAATCTGCACCCAGCGTCCGAAAAGCCCGTTCTCGTAAGCGAAGAGTGTGTATCCGTACTCAAGCACGCCTTTTAAAATATTTTCTGCTCTAAAATTATTATGGATAAAAACCACAAGCACAATCAGAAGAAAGCGCAAAGCCGTTATCCGCATTGAAGTTTCCGCCGGAATAATTTTTCTTTCCTGCAAAACGGGATTTTCTGATTTTTCTTTTAAGAACATAAAACCTTCTCCGTAAAAATGAATTAAAGTTCATTGCGAATTAAAAATGAACTATTTGCCATTTATACCATTTAAATAAACTAAATTCCACTATTAAATGAAAAATAGCAAAAATTCCATAATGATAAAAATATGAATTCATTTTGGGACAATGTGGCAATTGAACTTGAATATCTTGGAATGACGAACAAGGCCCTCGCAGAAAAAGTCGGAATCACCGCCTCGAACATCGGCAAGGGGCAAAAGCAAGGCTCAAGTCCGTCCGCAGAAACTGCTGTGAAAATCGCAAAAGTCCTGGGCGTTTCGGTGGAATATCTTGTTACAGGAAACCACCAGCCCGACAAGAATTCACACGGCACAGAAAACGAAAATCAGACACATCTTTTAAGAAAATATCAAGATTTATTAGAAAAATGCGAAAACCTTCCGCCGGAAAAAGTTCGTCTTTTGACGGAAGTTGCGAAAGGGTTTGGGAGGTAGCTGTATAAGGCTGAATTAAAAAATAATCAATGTGTCTAATGGTGTAATCT
>CAVGBY010000025.1:0-21415 GCA_963627355.1 uncultured Prevotella sp.
TACAAAAAAATCTGATTTTGACGAAAATTCCTTCTTAAAAAATACAGAAGAAATTTCTTCAATTTCAAGCGACTTGAATTATCCGGTAAGTTTTCATTTTGGCGTTTACGAAATAGAGGATGTCACAATGCCAATTTCTCTTATGTGCGACCGTGCTTTTATGGTTTTAAATACGACCAAGGGAAATTTACAGTCAAAAATCGCATATTACAATTCCGCCATCAGAAATACAATAATACACGAGCAGCAGCTTATCGGCGAATTTCCTTATGCTTTGGAAAACAACCAGTTTCAGATGTATCTGCAGCCACAAGTAAAAAATGACGGAAATGTTTATGGAGCAGAAGCGCTTATCCGCTGGAACCGGGGAAAAGATTGTATCATGAATCCGGATGATTTTATCCCGATTTTTGAAGACAAAGGACTGATTACAAATCTTGACCAGTTTATCTGGGAATGTGCCGCGCAAAAACTAAAGGACTGGAAAGACATCGGAATTAATGATATGTACATTTCAGTGAATATTTCGCCAAAAGATTTTCTTTACGTTGATGTTTACCAGACTTTTGTTGACTTGATAAAAAAATACGGCATAAGCCCAAAAAATCTAAAACTTGAAATAACTGAATCTGCAATCCTTTTAAATTTGGAGGCTCTGCTTGTTCTTATCAACAAATTGCGTGCGTTCGGCTTTCAGATTGAAATGGATGATTTTGGAAGCGGGTATTCCTCGCTGAATATGCTAAAAGACATTCCCTTTGACATTCTGAAAATTGATATGGCGTTTCTTCAGGCCACGGAAAATCAGGAACGTTCAATCCAGATTCTTCATTCAATCATAAAACTTTCAAAACGGCTTAATATGCCGGTAATTACAGAAGGCGTTGAAACAAAAGAGCAGGTGGACTTTCTAAAAGACATGGGAACTGATTATTACCAGGGATTTTATTTTGCACAGCCAATGCCTGTAAAAGAATTTGAATCAAAATACATCAAGAAAAATTAAGTATGTTCCCTAAAGAAATCCAAAATTTGCCGATAACTCCATTCCTTGAAGAAATTTGTGAAACCTTAAAAAAATCTGAATCACATTTTCTTGTTCTAACCGCGGAAACAGCCGCTGGAAAATCAACAGCCGTTCCTCTTGCGCTATTAAATTCATTTCCAAAAAAAATCTTGATGCTTGAGCCGCGCAGGATTGCCACGCTTTCAATTGCAAACAGAATCTCAGAAATTCTTGGCGAACAAACTGGTAAAACCGTGGGTTATAGAATGTATCTTGAATCAAAAATTTCAGATTCAACACGCCTGGAAATTCTGACAGAAGCGATTCTTACAAAAAAACTTCAGTCTGATCCAAGCCTGGAAGAAGTAAGCGTTGTTGTGCTGGACGAATTCCACGAGCGTTCAATCCATGCAGACCTTGCGCTGGCTTTTTTAAAAGAGGCGATGGAACTTAGGGATGACCTTTTTGTTCTTGTAATGTCTGCGACAATTGAAACAAAATCTCTTGCCGAATATTTGGGAACTGCACAAAAACCTGCGCCAATCCTGAAAATTCCAGGCCGTCAGTTTCCTGTAAAAACTGAATATGCGGGAAATATCACGCCGGCAAAAGCGATTTTTGAACAATTTAAAATTCTGCAAAACGAAAACAAATTTGAAACAATTCTTGTTTTTCTTCCGGGAATTGCAGAAATCCGCCGCGTGCAAAATGAACTTTTGGAATACAATCTTCTTCCGGATAAAACAGAAATTCTTGTTCTTCACAGCTCAATAAATTTTGCAGAGCAGAAAAAAATTCTTTCACCGCAACCTTGCGACAAAATCCGCATAATTCTTTCCTCCGCAATTGCAGAAACTTCTGTAACTGTACCCGGCGTAAAAACTGTAATTGATTCAGGATGGTCACGGCTTAACAAAATAAATATTTCGCTTGGAATGGAACATCTTGTAACCGAAAGGGAAAGCATTTTTTCTGCAGAACAACGAGCCGGCCGTGCCGGACGGCTTGCACCGGGAAAGTGTATCCGGCTTTGGAACAAAAATGACGTTCTTCAGCAAAATGCCCAGCCAGAAATTTTGCGTTCCGACATAACCTCTTTGGTTCTGGAATGTGCTTTGTGGGGCGTTCAAGATGAGTCAAAATTAAGCTGGCTTACCGCGCCAAATCCCGCCGCGTGGAATGAATCTACAAAACTTTTAAAGGAAATCGGCTGTCTTTCTGAAAATGGAACAATAACAAAAACCGGAAAATCCGCCTTAAAATTAGGAATTCATCCGCGACTGGCAGTTTCTGCTCTTCTTGGTCATCCTGAAATCGCATTGGAATTTTCAAGTTACGCAAAATCTTCTCCGGAAATTCAAAAACGTTTTTTAGAAAACCTTGACCGCCGCATAAATTCCCTGCCGCCAGAACAAAAATCCAACGCAACGCAGTCTTTTGTGCCGTCAAAAGCAGCCGCGCTTTTAGCCGGTTTTCCTGACAGAATCGCAAGACAAACGCAGACAAATGGATTGTACCAGTTTCCGAACGCCCGCATTGCCCATCTAAAAAAAGAAATCATTGAACGCTCGGCAATTCTTCCGGAGTGGATTGTCGCCCCAGAAGTAGATTCCGGCGCAAACGAAGGAACAATTTTTTCATACCTGGAACTTTCTTTGTCTGAAGCAGAAAATTTCCTAAAAAAACACGCCGAAACAAAGACTGAAATTCTCTTGAAAGACGGAAAAATCTTTAAAAATCAAATTGTCGCGTATGGAAAAATTGTGCTTTTAACAAAAAAACTGCAGCCGGAGCCGGATGATTTTGCATTGGCAATTTGCGCGCAAATCCGGCAAAAAGGTCTTGATTCTATTCCGATAGGTGAAGATTCCAAGTCACTTTTGCTGCGTGCAAAATTTTACGCTCAGCAAAAAGAATTGCAAAACAAGGCAGAAAAATCAAATCTGGAAAAAACTGTAGACGAATGGCTTTTGCCTTTTTTAGGCGGAAAAAATTCAATTCAGGAAAAAACAGTTTTCGATGCGCTTTACTGGTTTTTGGACGGCGCAGAGATTGATAAAAATGTTCCAACTCAGATTGTGCTTCCAAATGGAAAAAAACGGAAAATTCAGTACGAAATGCAGTCTTCAGAATCAGACAAGACAAGACTTGTTGTTCGCCCGGTCCTTGAAATAATTATCCAGCAAATTTTCGGCTGCTTTGAAACACCAAAAATTCTCGGAATGCCAGTTTTGCTAAAACTTCTTTCGCCTGCGCGGAGACCTTTGCAGATAACAGACGACCTTGCAAATTTCTGGAATTCAACCTGGCCGGAAATCTGCAAAGAAATGAAAGGCCGTTATCCAAAGCACAACTGGAACTACAAAATCGCGTCCGACTCAGAATAAATCAGTACATCAAAAAATAAGAGAAAAACAGGTAAACGCTTGCCACAAGAACAATCAAATCACCAATTGCGTGCATAAACTTAACTTTGCGGATTGAACAGAAAACCAGTCCGACGGTGTAGAAAATTCCGCAGGCAATGAGCATTGCAAAACTTTCTTTTCTGATTGCGTGGTACAAATTTGCGCAGATAAACAGACCGCCCCAACCCAAAACAGCATTAAAAACAATATTTGCAGTTTCAAAACGACTTCCGGCAATCGCATAAAGGAACATTGCAACCAAAGCGCAGACCGTAGCAATTCCAGTAACAACAATTCCATAAACCCAGGAAATTGTTCCGCCTTCAATTGCGGCAAACGAATAGACAAGATAGGTTGACTCAATCACAAAAAGGATAAAAATTCTTGTGAAACGCCTAAAAATCTCTTTTGCATTAGAATTTGTAAGCGCATGATTCAGAACTGAAAAAATATAGTTCAAAATCATTCCGCAGCCAAAGCAATTGAACAGAACGATATAGACAATTTTTGATTTTCCGGGAACATTATCCAAGGCCAGAACATTAAGCAAAGCCGTTGCCGCAATAAAAAGGCAAGCCCCGATTCCCTGCACAACTGAACTGAAAATTTCTTCCCCAAGCGTGTATTTTCTGATTTTCCGATTACGCTCGTTAATTGATTTTTCTTTGGCAATCCGTTTTTCAGCGCGCTTTCTGGCTTTTTCTGAACGCGCATAATCATCAGCCGCGTATTTTGCCCTAAGCCGCTCTGGATCATCCGCATACTGAATATTAACCTCGCGGATTTTTTCTTCCGCCTCTTGTTTTATCTGTTTAATCCTAAGTTCTTTTTTTACTTTAAGCGACTTTAAAGTCGAAAGGCGCACCGCTTTTGCAGCAATCTCATCTTCTCTTGTCATAAATTCCTCTATAAAAAAATTACCTTAACTCATTTCTATTATACCAACAGAAATGACAAATGCCAAATTCATTGCGACATTCAATAAATACTTTTTTAATTTCTTTCAATCTGCTACATTAAAAA
Organism: uncultured Prevotella sp.; assembly: GCA_963627355.1. Taxonomy (GTDB): domain Bacteria; phylum Spirochaetota; class Spirochaetia; order Treponematales; family Treponemataceae; genus Treponema_D. The sequence continues at coordinate 4,438 of CAVGBY010000025.1, forward strand.
TATGATTATTTCAACAGAAAAAACAGCCTTTTCTTTCGAGGTTTTTCCTCCAAAGAAGACAATGAATATCGAAACCGTCTATAACACACTTTCTGAGTTAAGCGACATAAAGCCGGACTTTATCAGCGTAACTTATGGTGCCGGCGGAAGCGAAAACTGCGAGAACACGCTGAACATCGCAAAAAGAATCAAAGATGTCTGCGGTGTAGAAAGCGCCGTACATATGCCGTGCATTAACATGAAAAAACAGGATGCCCAGTTTGTGCTCGAACAGTTTCAGGAAGCGGGAATTGAAAACATTCTTGCTCTCCGTGGCGACAGGATTGAAGGAAGAGAGCCGGCAGACGATTTTCTTTACGCAAGTGATTTGATAAAATTCATCCGGGAATTCAACGAAAAACGCACAGACGGAAAAAGATTCAAAATAATGGGAGCCTGTTACCCGGAATGTCACCCGAATTCCGCAGGACCGATTGACGACCTTAAAAATTTAAAGCGAAAAGTTGATGCGGGCGCAGAACATCTTTTGAGCCAGCTTTTTTTTGACAACGAAAAATTCTACACATTTCTTGAACGATGCCAGCTTGTTGGAATAAACGTTCCAGTTGAGGCTGGAATTATGCCGGCGACCAATAAAAAATCAATTGAACGGATGGTCAGCATGACAAACGCAGTTTTGCCAAAAAAATTCGTGCGGATGATGGATCGTTATGCGGATGAGCCGGAGGCAATCCGGGACGCAGGAATCGCGTACGCAATCGACCAGATTGCAGATCTTGTGACAAACGGCGTGGACGGAGTTCATCTTTACACGATGAACAACCCGATTGTTGCAAAAAGAATCAACGAAGCCACAAGAAGCCTGTTCGAGGCAAAACCGATAAAAAAAGAACTTAAATAGGAAGGAAAAAAATATGTTTGAAAAATTAACTCCTGGACAAGAAATTGAAACAACAGTCGTGCAGGTCAGCGGCGACACTGTATTTATTGATTTGAACGCAAAAAGCGAGGGCGTTATTTCCAGCGCGGAATTTACAGATTCAGACGGAAATATCTCTGTAAAAGTCGGCGATAAAATCAAAGTGTTTTATCTTGGTGAAAAAAACGGAGAAAACCGGTTCACAACTAAAATTGCGGGAGAATCCGCGGATGATTCAATGCTGGAAAACGCATTTAAAAACCATATTCCGGTAGAAGGTCATGTTGAAAAAGAAATTAAAGGCGGATTTGAAGTAACTGTCGGTTCAGCACGTGGGTTTTGCCCTTTTTCTCAGATGGGATTCCGACAAAAAGAAGAGCCGGCATATTTTATCGGGAAGACACTTACTTTCATAATCCAGGAATACAAGGAAGGCGGAAAAAAACTTGTTGTTTCAAACCGCAAAGTTCTGGAAGAAGAGCATCAGAATCAACTTTCAGGATTGAGTCAAAAAATTGCAGTCGGCGCGATTGTTACTGGAACTGTAAAAAGCCTTCAGTCTTTCGGCGCGTTTGTTGATGTTGACGGATTTCAGGCATTGCTCCCGATTTCAGAAATTTCTTTGGACCGCGTGACAGACATTTCAAAAGTTCTTGAAGTTGGTCAGGAAGTAACCGCAAAAGTAATCAGCGCAGACTGGAGCAAAGAACGCGTTTCAATCAGCACAAAAGCATTGATAAAAAGTCCGTGGGAAACAGTGAACGAACGTTTTTCAAAAGGACAAAAAATTGACGGAAATATTTCCCGCGTAACAGATTTTGGTGTTTTCATCAACCTTGAAAGCGGAATCGACGGACTTGTTCATATTTCCGCGCTTGGCGTTGACAGAAACACAAACCTAAAAAAGAAATTCAGCGTGGGTCAGCCAATGTCAGTTGTAATAAAAGAAATTGATGCGGCAAACCATAGAATTTCTCTTGTTCCGAGCACATCAAACGAACAGGACGAAGAGGCAACCGAATATTTCAGCACACACAACGATTCAGACGGCGAAACTTACAATCCTTTTGCCGCATTGCTAAAAAAATAAGTTGTAGCGGAAATGCTTGAAGCGGAAAAATAAAATATTGACCAAAATCTGTATAATTGTTACCTTAAAATTATTAAAGAGGTTGACAATTATGGAAAAATCAAATTATATCGGCAAACGTGCAATTCTTGTTGCTCTGTTTGCCGCTTTTGTCTGCGCGGGATGTTTTATTCAGATTCCGCTTGCAGGCGGAGTTCCAGTTGTAATTCAGGATATGATGGCAATGCTGAGCGGACTTGTTCTTGGTCCGATTTACGGAACGCTTTCTGTTTTTATTTTTCTTGTTCTGGGAAGTTTTGGGCTTCCTGTTTTTTCCGGAAAAGGCGGATTGGACAAAATCTTAAACGGCCCGACAGGCGGATTTCTTGTTGGTTATATGCTTGCGGCACTCGCAGGCGGACTGATTGTTCATCTTCTTGTAAAAAATCCTTATAAGGAAGTTCCGGCAAAAAATCCTACGGATGCTGCATCAACAGAATTTTCTGCAAAGACAAACATCTTGAACTGGATTTTCTTTGCGGTTGCGGCGATTGTTGCGACAGTTGTCTGTTTTGCCCTTGGAATCGCAGGGTTTTGCCGCGTAAAGCCAGACCTTGAAATGTCAAAAGTTTTAGGCTATGTTTTAATTCCTTTTATTCCGGGAAATATTATCAAGCTGGTTATTATGATTCCGCTTGCAAAAAAACTTTACCCGATTGTAAAAAATTATTTGGCATAAAAAATGACAGAACCGGTTCTTCAGATAAAAAACGTTTCCCGAAAATTTTCAAATGTTCTTGCGTTGAACAATGTTTCCATGGAAGTTTGCGCTGGAGAATTTATTGTTGTCTGCGGAAGAAATGGTTCCGGAAAAAGCGTTCTTATGTCCTTGATTGCGCGGCTTGATGAGCCGACAGGCGGGCAGATTTTTGCTCCAAAATCTGGAGTCGGACTTGTTTTTCAGGATGCGGACTCTCAGATTCTTGGGGAAACACCGGCGGAAGACGTTTCTTTTGGGCTAAAAAATCAAAAAATTCCTAAAAAAGAAATAGAAAAAAAAGTTGAAGAAACTTTAAAATCTGTCGGACTTTACGAAAAACGTTTTGCCCCTGCAAGACAGATGAGCGGCGGCGAAAAACGACGGCTTGCGGTTGCAGGAATTCTTGCAATGAACCGGGAAATTTTTATTTTTGACGAACCTTTTGCAAATCTTGATTTTCCGGGCGTTCAAAGTGTGTGCGAAATTCTAAAAAAATTGAAAGATGAAAAAAAGACAGTCATTGTTCTTACGCACGAGCTTGAAAAAATCCTTGGTCTTGCCGACCGCTTTGTAATTCTTGATAAAGGTGAAATCAAATTTTCAGGCACTCCGGAAGAGGGATTAAAACTTGACCTTGAAAAATTTGGAATCCGAAATCCATTGGGGCAGCCAAAATCAATTTCTGAGTTCTTCTGGGGAATCGGCCAACAGGAAAGCCGGGGCAAATAATGAAAAAAAATCCGGCGATTTTTAGCTACAGGAACGAAAATTCAATTATCCACAAAATTCCATGTGGAATAAAGATTGTTCTTATGCTTTTTGTAACGCTGCGGACGTTCTGCAATTCAACGCTTTGGTTAAAAAACGAAAATCTTATTCAATATATTCCGTGGATTCGGACTTTTTTTTACTTTTTGTTTACCGCAGTTTTCTTTTTTCTTGCAAAAACACCTTTTAAAAGTCTGATTCGGTTACGTTTTTTGCTTTGGATTGCAGTTCTTTTTTCATCTGTTTCAGTTGTTTCCCAAAATTACAACGCTCTTTTTTCGGATTTGCTTTATACTTTCAGATTTTTTGTAACAGCAATGTTTTCTTTAATAGTTTTTGAAACAACTTCCAGGCTCGAGATTATGGACACGCTTTGTGGCGTAGAAAATAAAATCTGCAGAATAATTCCTTCATTCAAAAAGCTGAATTCTGCAATGCTGATTTCGATTACAATAACTTTTATTCCAGAAATTTTTTCAGAATGGAACAAAATCCGTACCGCCGCAACAGCACGCTCAAAACTCAACAAAAAAGGAAGAACTAAATTTTCAATAAATTCAGCAAATGCTCAAATTACCGCGCTTTTTTTAAATATGCTGCAATATGCGGAAGAAGTTCGCCGTGCCGTAACAAATAGAATTTCATAAAAAAAAACGTTATACTAACATTATGATTACAAAACATAATATGCAGATTTTACAAGAACTCGCCGCAGAACGAGGTCCTTTGTGCGTTGGCTTGGACACAGATCCATCGTATCTTCCAGAATCAGTTATCAAGGCTGTTGGCTCACCGGAAGAAGCGGTTCTTTCTTATAATAAAGAAATTATCCGCCGAATTGTAAGTGACAAAAGCGCCTGCTGCTGCAAAGTTCAAATCGCTTATTATGAGGCAATGGGCTTAAAAGGAATGAAAGTTTATTCAGAAACTTTAAAAGCCGTAAGAGATGCCGGACTTATCGCAATCAGCGACATCAAACGCGGTGATATTGCCGCAACCGCCGATGCTTATGCACGTGCGCATTTCTCTGGAGATTTTGAAACAGATATTATAACTATCAATCCTTACATGGGGTTTGACACTTTAAGACCTTTTACAAATTATGCTTCCCCGGAAAAAGGCGGAAAAGGCGCTTTTGTTCTGCTTTGCACCTCCAACCCGGGAATGACAGACATTGAACATCAGGAGCTAAAATCCGGTGGACTTCTTTTGGAAAGAGTCGGAAACGAAATTGCAGACATAAACAATGAATTCAAGGCAAATTATGCAGGACAGACCTGCGGCCCGATTGGCGCTGTAGTTGGCGCGACACAGGAAAAAGATGCGCGCGCTCTCCGCGACAAATATCCAGAAACATTCTTCTTGATTCCGGGTTATGGAGCGCAGGGCGGAGCCGCAAGAATCGCCGCGACATTGCTTGACCGATGCGGAGGAACAGTAAATTCCAGCCGGGGAATCCTCTGCGCATGGAAAAAAGATTCAGATCTTGCAGAAAAACGTGACTCTGGCTCTTTGAGCCTTGCCGACATTGCCGATTCAGCCGCAAAAAATGCCATTTTCAGCAAAAACGACTTGTTGAACGCAAAATCAAGCCTTTAGTGGCGACTGAATCCACCCCGCGGTGATTACCCTTGTAATGTAGTGATTACCGCGGTGATTGAGTTTGGCGTGCGCCGAATGTACTTGTACCGTGCGTGTTGATTGAGCTTGACCGTCTGCCGATTATCCGTGTACCGTGCGCCGATTGAGCCTGTCGAAATCAAAGCAAAGTTGAAAAAAATGAAATTTCTGAATAAAAAAAATATTTTTGTATTTTCTATTTTTTGTCTGGCAAAATTATTTGTTTCCGCAGAAACAGTGATTCTTCCAATAAATTCTGAAGAAACTGGTTTTGATACACCCGTAGAAATTCCTTTTGAATGGAACGAGCGTTGGTTCGGTGAAAAATCTCCGACAGTTTACAACCATGGACTCGCAAAAATTGCCGCCGCACTTTCAGAAGTTTCTTACGTAAACCTAAAGACCGATCCGGAACTGAACCAACTTAAAAATGTATACAAAAAATTAGGCGTTCCAGAAAAAAACATGGAATTTCATTATCAGATTGACTACAAGACTCCAGGACTAGAAAAAGATCAGGCCGCCTTCAGCATTGCATCAAAAGAAATCAGCAGCGCAAAAGGCAGACGCACGCTTATTTTTCTTACAATCAGGGGAACGCCATATTCCGCGCCGGAATGGATTTCAAACGCGAATGTTGCAGATTCAACGCACGAGTCAACATTGATTCACGAAGGATTTTTCCGGACGCAGACATTAATTCAAAAAGCGCTGATTTATTATCTCCTAAAACGAAAAATCGACCCGGACACAACTTATTTTTTAATAACCGGACACAGCAGAGGCGCGGCGCTTTCAAATCTTCTTGGCGCGCAGCTTGCCGACCAAGGCTATTTTGACACAGAAAATATCTACGTTTACACTTTTGCGGCTCCAAATGTTTCCCAGCAAGAAAAAGTTTCTGACCCAAAATACAATTTTATCTGGAACATCATAAACCCGGAGGATATTGTTCCAACCGTTCCTCTAAAAATTTACAACAAAAAGAAAGAATGGAACTACGGAAAATTCGGGCAGTCAAAAGTTTTCGCAAATTACTGGAACACAGACCCGGAAATTTATACAAACGAATACATACCAAAAGTGAACAAATATTTTTCACAAATTATGCGCCGCGAATATTATCCATTCAAAACAGGAACATATATTCCTTCACTTGTAACAAGGATTCTTTCAACTTTATATCCGAATGTAAATGAATATTACGATGCTCCAATAAGCCTTAGAACGCAGGCTGAAAAAATTTTCTATAAAATTTATCCGGAAGAATCTGAAAATACAGAAAATCCAGCCGAAAAAGAGCAAAATTCAAAACAAAACGAACAGACAGAAAAAGGAGCAAAAAAAGACCGGGGGCTTTTTGCCACAATCGGAAAATCCATCAACAAAGCGACAGGCGGATTCCTTGATTATTCAGAATTTGCATTTTTTGATATGCACTGCTGCTCAAATTATTTAAGCTGGATTCTTGCACTTGATGAGGACAAGGCGTATTCCGACAAAAAAAGCAGCCGTCTTGTAATCCACGGTGCTTATGAATGTGCAGTTTTTGATTCCAATGGAAATATGGTTCTAAAAATCGCCGACGGAATTCCAAAAATAAAGAGCATAAAAATCCCGATTCTTGCCGTTCCTTCGCCGCTCGGAACAGTCATAGGATTTCCTTCAAGCCAAAGCTATTCAGTTGTAATTTATAAAGACAGTATTCTTCCAACTCCAATTCCGTTAAAAATTGAACATTACGACGAAGAAGGCTATGTTACAGAAGTTTGCCCTAAAAAATATGTATATCCGCACAAAGGAATCGCGTACACATTTACAGTTGGAGAAGAAACTCTTGCGCAGGAAAAAATTTCCGCAGTCAAAAATAATTCAAAAACCACAAAAACTCTTGTAAAGACCGGAAAATTAAAACAACAGGATGTTTTCCGCGTTTTGCCGGAAGTTTCTGTAGACACAGACGGACTTTTTGAAGGCGGAATAAGAGTCGGAAGCCGCCGCGTACACGGTTCAGTCCTGACCGGACAATCTTTGAGCGATCTGGGAAAATCCATCAACTTGAATTTTGGAATTGGCCACGAAGAAACTTTAATCAGCAGGACACTTTTAGATTTTTCCCTGAACGGAAAATTTCTATGGGCTTTCTCAGACATAGAAAACGGCGACCACAGATTTAATTTTGTTCCAGAAGCAAGAATTTCCCTGGAATTCAAGCCTATCCACAGATTTTCACTGTTTGTTTCCGGAGTTTTTGATTTTCATATTGAAGATTTTAACGACACGGCATTCTACAACGAAGTCCGCGACAACAATTTTGGCTCAATTCCGTTTTCAGAAACCGTTGACCTTCACCCGTCAATAAGATTCGGACTGCGCTTTTAGCCAAATTTTACGTTGCAGAAAAATTTATAAGTTTTTCTTATATTCAAGAAACATAATTTTTGTAGTAAGATTGAATTCCTGAGTTTTTATAAATTCTGAAAGGTCGCTCCCAGCGGCTTTGCAATTTGTTACAGACGGATTGGGGTCGCGCTTCGCTTGTAAAACTTTGGGTGCTACGCACTTTAATTGGTACAATCGCCCAAAGTCTTCACAAATCACAAATCCGCTTGCGCTTCTGTTCATTCTGCTGAAAAACTCAGGAATTCAACCTACAAAACATAAGATTTAAGGAAACTGAAAAATGAAACAAATCACTGACTGCAACGGCATTCCATATCCCATTTTTACAACAGGAACAGTAGCCTCCTGCGAAAGTGTATCCGGCGCAAAACCAGAAGGTTCGGTATTTTGCCTAAAAATAAACACAATCGGCGAAAATGCGCGGATGCCGCTTCCCGGTCAGTTCTTTATGCTTCGCTCAGAAAAAAGCCAGCAGCTTTTGGCGCGTCCAATCAGCGTATTCCATGCGGAAAAAACTTCGTGCGGCGCAGAAATTTCATTTCTCATTCTTTTAAAAGGAAAAGGCACAAAAGAGCTCTGCACACTTAAGGCAGACGAAAAAATCCAGATTCTCGGCCCGCTTGGAAACGTCTTTCCACGTCCAGCGGCTCTGCAAAACGAAAAATCAGCCCAAAAAGTCCTGATTGCAGGCGGCGGAATCGGAGTTGCTCCAGTCGCAAACTTTGCAGAATCACTTCCTCCAAAAACTTACGATTTTATCGCTTCCTTTAAAAGCGGGTCTTACGGGCTGGAAAACATCCATCCGGAAAATCTTACAGTCACAACAGACGACGGCAGCGTTGGAATCCACGGAATGATTACCGCCGCAATAGATGCCGAAAAAATCAGACAAGGCGGATATTCAGCTGTTTACGCGTGCGGTCCAGCCCCAATGTTGAACTACATTAAAACAATTTCAGAATCTGCCGGTGTTCAATGCTGGCTAAGTATGGAATCCCGGATGGCGTGCGGAGTTGGCGTTTGTCTTGGCTGCGTAATCCCGACCACAAAAGGAAATCTTCGGTGCTGCAAAGACGGTCCGGTTTTCGACTCAAAAATTCTTTCATTTCCAAAACCAGAACCTTCAAGAATCAAATCAAATTTAGGTGGGGCAAGTCTGCCCCTCGTCGGCACTTCGTTGCCTCCTACCCCATCTCCTAAGGGCGCTGCCCCTAAAACCCCGGATTTGTCTGTAACAATAAACGGAGTTAAATTCCAAAATCCGCTTATCGGCTCTTCCGGAACATTCGGATACGGCACAGAATATGCTCCGATTTTCGATGTAAATAAACTCGGCGGAATCGCATCAAAAGGACTCACTCTTGAGCCTCGTCAGGGAAATTCCGGAATCCGCGTGTGGGAAACTCCAAGCGGCTTGATGAATTCAATCGGTCTGCAAAACCCGGGAATTCCTCATTTTATAGAACATGAACTTCCGGAAATGCTAAAGTTAAAACCGGTTGCAATCGCAAATCTTTCCGGCTCAAGCCTGGAAACTTATGTGGAAGGCGCAAAACTCCTTGAAAAAACACAAGTTCCTGTAATTGAGCTGAATATTTCATGCCCGAACGTAAGCGCGGGCGGCGCCGCTTTTGGAATGAGCTGCTCTTCTGCAAACACAGTAGTAAGCGCAGTCCGTGCCGTAACAAAAAAGCCGCTTTGGGTAAAACTCACGCCGCAGTCACCGGAGTTAAATCAGGTTGCGCTTGCCTGCATCAATTCCGGGGCAGACGCAATCAGCCTTTGCAATTCGTTCCAAGGTGTCGCAATTGATGTTGAAACAGGCCGCCCGGTTTTTGACAAAATCAAGGCAGGTTTTGGCGGTCCGGCAGTTCGCCCAATCGCAGTCCGTCTGATTTACGAGCTTTACGAAGCAATAAAATCTCTTCCGCAGGAAAAACAAGTTCCAGTCATCGCAATCGGCGGAATCGCGACTTGGTCAGATGTGATAGAATTTGTAATGGCCGGCGCAACCGCTGTAGAAGTCGGAACAAACACATTCGCAAATCCGCTCACAATGGTCGAATGTATCAGCGGAATTTCTAAATATATGCAGCGTAAAGGAATCCTGTCCCTGAACGAAATCCGGGGAATCGCGCACTAAAAGAATTCTCGGCAAAATGACATTTTTTTGCGGAAATGTCAAAATGACACTTTCGCAAAAATTGTAAAAATGTTACATTTACCCTATGAATACATTGGTCGCATTGTGTGCCGTTGGCGCAGAAAAAATTCTTGGAAATGAAATTAAACATCTTGGCTACAAATTAAAGGGAAATGCCCCTGGCCGCGTTATTTTTGAAGGCGATAACAACGCTATGTTTAAATGCAATCTTTGCCTTCGCACTGCAGACAGAATTTTCCTTCAGATGGCTTCTTTTTACGCAGAAGATTTTGACCAGCTTTTTGATGGCGTTTATGATATTTCTTGGCAGGATTTCTTTAAAAAGGACTCAAAAATTACAGTAGATAAAGTCCGCTGCTATAAAAGCAAACTGAATTCTGAGCACGCAATCCAGTCAATTGTCCAGAAAGCAATTTACCAGAAACTTACAGAAAAATTCAGAATGTCTTCCATGCCGGAAACCGGAAATGAATCAAATGTCCGCATCTATATGGACCAGAATATTGCAATGATTCTTCTTGATTTGTCCGGGCTTCCGCTCCACAAGCGTGGTTATCGTGTAGACGGAGGAATTGCCCCGCTCCGCGAAACTGTAGCGGCAGTTCTTCTGCAGGAAATGATGTGGCGCCGAAAAACTCCGTTGCACGATCCGTTCTGTGGCTCTGGAACAATCGCAATAGAAGCCGCGCTTTACGCATACAATGTTGCTCCAGGTTTTGGACGTAGATTCGCGCTTGAAACTTTGCCGTTCTACAATAAAGAAAAGGCGGAAGAAATCCGCAGTCAGGAAGCGGAAAAAATCCGCACTGATGTAGAAGTAAGAATCACAGGTTCAGATATTTCTTCAGAAGCCATTGAGCGTGCCAAAAAAAATGCAGAATACGCCTGTGTTATGGCAGGAAGAGCCCTTCAGACCATCGGAAGTGACGCAAAAATCATCCGCCCGGATTTTGTTCAGGCAGATTTTACGGAACTCAGCGCGCCTTACGAAACTGGACTCATTCTTTGCAATCCTCCTTATGGAGAACGCCTTGGCGACGAAGAGCAGGCCGCAGAGCTTTACAAAAAAATGTCAGTTCTCTGGGAAAATTTTAAAGGCTGGGAATTTGGGATCATCACAAGCCATAAATCTTTCCAGGAAAATTTTGGACATTACGCAACCAGCCTAAAAGACATAAAAGCCGGAAATTTGAACACAACATTTTACAGATATACAAATTATTTGCCAAAAGCAAAATAAATTCAGCAAATAAAACTGCACAAAAGGAATTTAAAACCAATGGCTACAGTTGTTGAACACGATAAAAGACGAGAAGAAATTCTTGAACGCTCGCTGGACGTTTTTATGGACGAAGGTTACGAGGATGTGACGTTCCAAAAAATCGCCGACCGATGCGGAATCACGCGCACAACTTTGTACATTTATTTTAAGAATAAAAGAGAGATTTTCCTGTTCAGCATAAAACAGTTTCTTTCAACCTTGGAAGAAGTTCTTATAAAGATTGCGACAGACACAACGATTTCAACGGAAAAAGTCTTAAAATCAATGTTGAAATTCATCCTTGAAAAATGCGAAGAAAACCGGAAACTTTTTGCCGTTCTTTTGCCTTATCTGGTTCAGCTTCAAAAATCTGGTGTTAATACAGAAGAACGGGTATTGCGCAGAATAATCCGTCTGCAGCACCTTTTGAACTGCGTAATCATCCGCGGAATCCGTGCAGGAGAATTCAAAAAAGTAAGCGTAAAATATGCGAACGTAATGCTTTATTCTCTTTTGGAGTCGGCAATCTTTAAGATTTCTGTTCTAAACGCAAAAGATATTTCAGACTGTTACGGTGCAGTTGAACTTTCGGTAAACGGACTTCTTATAAAATAGTCTAATAATCCAGTGTAAAAGATGGCAAAAAAGAATTTTCAGAGTTTATATATGCGGCTCTTGATGATTCTGCTCCAGTATCTGAAAAATCATAGTTTTCTTCATCAGAAGTTTTTAAATTAACCCTAAAGGAATCAACATCTTTATCTTCAATTTTAACACGGAGTTCCAAAGGTGCTGTCCACTGAACAGTTGTATAACGGAGTTGTGTTGTGTCATCACCTTCTGTCTGATATTTTTTACTTACAAACTGGCAAACCACGCCTTTTAGGGTAATCTGTCTGTCAAAATAATCTGAAGGCAAAATTGAACGCAAGAAAACAGCCGTGGAATCTGTTGTATAATCAGAACCGGCCAAAGCTAATCTTAATACTGTGGAAGCGTCGCCATTGCTTACCGCAAGCCCCAGATTAAATTCTGAAAAATCGCTTTCTGTCGGCAGACTGATTGAACCAGATCCATCATCTGCCTCAGAAACAAACGTTAAAGCCGCACTCGTTTCATCATAAGCAAAATAGCAGTCATCATTAGAAAGAACAGGCTTTGGGTCGCCCGAGGCATATATTGGGGAAGTCTGGGAAATCTCCACTTCATCCGACCAGTCTGTTGTTTTATATAAATTATCTACTCTAAACCTTGCCATATACCGATATTTTTTACCATTTAAGACAAGTTTATCTGTAAAAGAGTATGACATGTTTTTGTTTTTTGCGGCTGGAATTATTTGCGCAATATTAAAAATGTCATCTTCGCTGTCTTTTCTAAAAATATTAACGTAAGACATATTTTCAACATATGGAACAGAAACCGTTACAGACATTGAATCGTCTGATTTGTGTATGTCAATTATATATTGCTCATCGTCATTGTCTGTGCAGGCCACAAAAGAAAAACAGATTGCCAGCGCAAAAAATAAATTCAAAATTCTTTTCATAAAAAAGACCTCACCAGTTTTATCGGCATTTTTTACGAGATTCTTTATATTTTGCAAAATTATTGCAACGCGTAAACTGCAACAGTTTTTGTGGCAACCGTAACCACAGAGCCATCTTCCAAAGCAACAGGATTTTCCGCAAATTGCTTGCCGTCTGTTACCAGTTTCCAGGTTCCTTTTCCATTAAGCTCAAATTTTACATCAGAGGTAAATGGATTTGCCACAACTACAATTTTTTTCCAGTCATCGCCGCATTTAGAGCCGTCAAGTTCCCACGCAAGAACCTGCTCAGGAAGCCCGGCCGTCTTATTATCGATAAACCGCAAAACTTTTTCACATTCTTCGCCTGTTGCAAGCCTAAACGCAGGATGCTCTTTTCTTAATTTTATAAGGTTTCTAACGTAGTTCACAACATCCTGTTTTTCCGCGCAACGATTCCAGTCAAGATTATTTATACGGTCGCAGACGTTGTAAGTATTGTGCAAAATAAAATGTCTTCCGTCATCAGAAATTCCGTACTCATAAAAAATCTGTTTTGTGGCTTTTATGTCTTCTGGAACTTCTTTTGAACGGCAAAATTCCATTCCGGCATGCAAAATCGGGTAACCTTCCGCAAGAATCACAAGTGAAATCGCCATTTTTTGCATCTGGTCAAGATACTCTTCCGGCTTGTCCTGTTCGACCATAAAAAGTTTATCGTGAAGCGTAATATTATCGTGAATTTCCGTATAATTCACAGAAAGCCATGTTTCTTTTCCCCAAGGTTTTGGCGCGGCAGTTCCTTCTATTTTATCATATTGAATCTGCGGATGCTTTGTCGCGCCGACAATTCCAAATTTTACAGCCTCGCGGCGGCTTCCGTCATGAACAAAACCTTTCTGCTTGTCATCAAAAATAGGTCCTTTTATTGCGCACCGCATCGCGTCATTAAAAAATCCGATTCCACAAAGTTTTTCACAATTGACCTGCGATGCTCCATCGAATTTTCCAGCCCGGTACATATCCCAGCCTTCTCCATAAATAAGAACATCAGATTTTATCTTATGCAAAGCGTTGTGGATTGCGTTCATCGTAACAACATCGTGCAGACCCATCAAATCAAAACGGAAACCGCAAAGTTTGTATTCTTTCAGCCAGAAACAGAGCGTATCAACCATATATTTTCTGAACATTGAATGTTCGCTTGCTGTATCCTCGCCTGCTCCGGAATATCCTTCAACCCGGTAAAAATATCCAGGAACACTTGTTCCAAGTCCCTGATGAATTCCGTCGTTCACGTGGTTGTAGACAACATCCATAATTATTCCGATTCCAGCATCCGCATAATTTTTTACAAGCTTCTTAAATTCCTTTATGCGGACAGAACCGTCATACGGATTTGTTGAATAAGAACCTTCAACGCAGGCATAATTTTCCGGGTCGTAGCCCCAGTTAAAATTGCCGAACAAAGTTCTATTTTTTATAATCGGGTCATCTACAGTTTTTTCATCAACACTTCTAAAATCAAAGACAGGAAGAAGCTGGACATGGGTAACGCCCAAAGATTTTATGTGGTCAAAACCTGTTGGAACGCCGTTATAAGTTGTTCCAGACTGAGCCGCTCCCAAAAAAGTCCTTTGAATTTTCTTGTCGCCATTCCAGTTCGGGCTAGAAGTAATGTCCGCAATATGTGCTTCGTATGCCACAACATCGCTTGGAGTTTGGACAACCGGAACTTTTACAGAATCCCAGCCTTCTGGATTTGTACGGCTCATATCCACAACCATTGAACGTTTGCCGTTTACACCGCAGGCCTTTGCGTACGGATCAGAAGAAATCTGTTCAACGCCGTGAACTAAAACTGTGTACAAATAATACTTTCCGTGCAAATCGCCTTTTACAGTCGCTTCCCAAACGCCAAGTTTTCCTTTTTCAGAAAGTCTTTTCAGCTCAACAGTTTTTTCTGCCGCAGAATTTTCTCCATCGGCAAAAAAAGAAACAGAAACTGCTTTTGCGGTCGGAGCCCAAAGCCTGAATGTTGTTCCGGATTTTCTATAAATTGCGCCAAGTTCAATATCTGTGTGATATTTTTCTTCAAATTCTTTTGAGTCAAAATACCATTCGAGCGCGCCGGTATTTTTTCCACCGCTGCATTTGCTGTTCATTCTGCCGCTTTTTATAAGATTAAAAAGATAATCTTTTTTGTGTTCCGCACCGCAGAATTCGTTGTTCAAATTTTGTTTTTCAAACGGTGAAGTAATCCATTTTGACGGCGTTCCAAATTTTTCAAGAGAAAAATGTTTTTCCTCTTTGTTTCTGTATTTTGCCGGTGTCAAAATCTTATATTCTTCGTTCGGTCTGATTTTTATTTCGTTCAGCGAAAGCTCCGGGAAATTTTCCAGAGAATCAAGATTTTTTACGTTCCATTTTACTGAGCAGTGGTAATTTTCACCTTTTCGCTTAATCTGAATTTCAAGAATCCAGCCATTTCCAAAAGGAAGAGCCGCTTTTGCCTCTTTACAGCTAGCCGGAAGACATGGGAAAAATTTAATTTTTTTCTGTACAAGCTGAGGATGAAATCCCAGCAAATCCATCGTAATATTTCTGTTAAACTCCGCGACAGACCAAGCCTGACTGAATGTTCCGGAAAGTTTAGGATTTCCGCTAGAATCCGGACGCGCGTGGATATTTTCGCTAAGTGAGCCTGCGCAGCCAAATTCCTGAATCATTTTTGAATAATTCTGCAGGATTGCCGCCGGTTTTTCACCAAGAATTCCATCTGAACCCAAGGCTTTTGCTGTAATATAAGCGCCTGTATTCCATTCCCAGATTGTTCCGTTATGATAAGCCGCATCCTTGTGGTACCATTCCGGATTTTCGTGTTCAGGATGAAACAATGGGTCTTCCGGGCTTAAACTGTAAAGTCCAAAAGGATTTACAAGTTCACGCTCAACATTTTTAATAATGCTGTCCGCCACATTTTGTTCCACAAAATATTCTTCCTGCTTCAAGTCCAGGACAGAAGGAATCATAAACGTAAAAATCTGATTTGGACGAACGCGCATATCTTTTATCCATTCGCCATAGCCGCCTTCCGGCAGGCAGTCCGCAAGCGCGTTGCAATCTTTGTTCCAAAAATATTCCAAAAATGACTTTTTTACCCGTTCTGCGATAAAGTCGTAACTGTCCGCCTTTTCATTGTTGCAAAGAAGGCGCTGCATTTCCGCACCAATCTTTAGCGCAGTGAACCACAAAGACTGAACATCATTTGCCCGGTTTCCACGTGGAGAAAGAGGCTCGTTTCCTTCAATCCTGGCATCCATCCAAGTATCAGCATCCGCATGCATAAGAAAACCATGCTCGTCACAGCGGTCCATCTCTGCAAAAAGCGCAGTATTAACAGTGTTTTCAAGCTGGCTTATAATTGAAATATCGCCAGAATACTGAACATATTCCCACAATGCGCGGATAAACCACAAAGTTCCGTCCGCAGTATTGTAAATCACATCCTTTTCATCGCGGTAGCGGTTCGGAATTCGCCCATAAGTCGGGCTATCCTTGTTCAAATCCTGAAAATCCGCAAATCCTAAAAGAACATCTTTTGCCTCGTCAAAACAACCGGAAATCAAAAGTGTTCCGCACAAAGAAATGAATGTGTCGCGTCCCCAGTTGTCCCTGAACCAGGGAAGTCCAGCCCAAATTCCGCGGTAATTGCTTCCGTGGTCTTTAGTCGCAAGCTGCCACGCGCTGAATCTTGCCCACTGAATTGACTCATTGAATTTTTTGTCGCCAAAATCAGCATTGAATCTGCCAAGAAATTCATCAATCAGCTTTTTATGGGTAACAATTCCTTTTTCTTTTGCAAGGCGAACCGCTTTTTCTATAGCGGAATTTTCATCCGCCTCAAAAACAACGTACCATCCGTCGTCTGAAAAAGGCTCTTCTGAAGCTGCGGAATCTTGTTTTTTACAAAGAATCAAATCTTCATCTTTTGCAGAAAAATCAAAGTCAAAAACCGCCGCAACCGCAACACCTTTATTTGAGCTGATTACTTTTACGTCGCCGCAATTCTTTTCAGTCCAGACTGAATCCAATTTCACCTGGTTTTCAAGTTCTTCCTTATTGCTTTTTGACTCCTTTCCTTCGAGCGGCAATGTTTCTTCAAAAAGCATTGTAGGGGCAATTTTTTTAATTCCCAGTCTTGAATTTGAATTTAAATAAAAAGACTGCTCTTCCAAAAGCAACGCTGATTCAATAAACGACTTTTCAAAAATAGATTTAAATCCATACGGCGAAACATCGGTAAACTTTGCCTCAGAAAGCTCCTTTTCATCACTGGTAAAGCCTTCCAAAAATTTCGTGCTGCCACGGAAATATCCATTTTCATCATTTTTTTTACCAAATAAAAACTGGAAGTAACCATTTTTCCGGTCAGTCCAGGCGATACGTCGGCCAGAATCAGCCATTACCTTGATAAGCATAACTA
>CAVGBY010000026.1:0-6315 GCA_963627355.1 uncultured Prevotella sp.
ACAGGTTTCAAATCGTAGTTCCTTGAAATATCAGGATTTATGATATTAAGGTTCTTGCGCCTTATTGAATTTGAAACAAGCATCTTTCCGTCATTTAAAAACGTTATTATTCCCAAATCAAACATCTTGTCAAACAAACTGTTCAAAAGAAATCCATTTTCAACATCAACCCTATCAAAGTCGGAACTTACTGACCACGGTTTTATATGACTTGCAACAACCCGACGCTCATCTGCCAATCCTGTCACCATACATTGACCGTTATATTTTTCTATCAGTTTTTTTCTAAAATCGCCCTGACCAACTCTTGCCTTTATTATCGCATCTTTTTCGGTCTGCCTCAAATTTGAGTCAGACTTAACACGGCTTAAAATTTTTTCCGCATTGTCATTTGTGGAACTTTTCAGAAATGACTGAAATTGCCTCAACCCCTGACTATACATTCTATGACCAACAGAATCTTTTTTCAAAAAATCCTCGTTGTTCATTGTAACAAAAAACGCAAGCTCAAATTCCGTTGTGGTCATCTCCTCAAACGGTTTTTCTATAATTTTCAGCTCCAGCATCTGTTTAGATGCGGCTCTAACCCCACGTTCATAATTTAACGCAGTAACATCAGTAACATTAGTGGAATTCTTCAGATATTTTACAAAAGACTCAAGCATACTTCTTAAAAGATAAGCAGTAATCAGATTTCATTAAACAAAAAAAATGCTCCGAAAAATCTCGGAGCATTCGGGTTATTTATTTTTCAATCGCATCGATGTAAGAAAGATTCAGGCGGCCCATTTTGTCAACTTCCAGAAGTTTTACAGGAATAACCTGACCTTCTTTCAGGACATCGCTTACCTTTTCAACACGCTGCTTAGAAAGTTTAGAAATATGGCAAAGACCTTCTTTTCCAGGAAGAATCTCAACAAAAGCGCCAAAATCCATAATTCGCTTTACAGTTCCCTGATAAATCGCGCCAACCTCCGGATCTTCTGTGATTCCCTTTACAGCCTTTTTAGCCTTTTCAGCAGATTCGCCATTCTTTCCGTAGATTGTGACAGTTCCGTCATCATCTGTGTTGATTGTAACATCATACTGAGAGCAAAGAGCCTTTACATTCTTTCCGCCTGGTCCAATCAAAGCGCCAATCTTATCTACAGGAATTTTCATTGTGATAATCTGTGGAGCGCGCGGGCAGAGCGGAGCCGGCTTGTCAATTGCCTTTTCCATGATAGAAAGAATATGAAGACGACCAAGACGAGCCTGTTCCAGCGCATTCTTCATGATTTCAGTTGTTACACCGGCAATCTTAATATCCATCTGGAATCCGGTAATACCGTCTTTTGTTCCGGCAACCTTAAAGTCCATATCGCCAAGGTGGTCTTCCTCGCCAAGAATGTCAGAAAGAATCTTGTAGCGTCCGTAAGGATTATCTCCCTCCGGCTCAGTTATAAGACCCATTGCGATTCCGGCAACCATTTTTTTCATAGGAACGCCTGCGGCAAGCATTGCAAGACATCCGCCGCAAGTAGAAGCCTGTGAAGAAGAACCGTTGGATTCCATAATTTCTGAAACTACGCGGACTGTGTATGGAAATTCCTCGCGGGTTGGAACCATAGCAGCCAACGAACGGCGTGCAAGATTTCCGTGACCGATTTCACGGCGGCCAGTTGTAAGTTTTCCAGTTTCACCAACAGAATATGGCGGGAAATTGTAGTGAAGAATAAAGTGTTCAGAACGGTTTCCGTCAATATCATCATAAGACTGCTCATCCATCGCAGTTCCAAGCGTACATACAGCCAAAGACTGGGTTTCACCGCGGGTAAACAATGCCGAACCATGTGGAGTCGGAAGAACATTCACCTCGCAAGTAATCGGACGGATTTCGTCAGTTTTGCGTCCGTCAATGCGAACACCATCATCAAGAATTGATTTTCTTAACAATTTGTACTGAATTTCATCCATCAAGTTTGCATAAAGTTTTGCCTGAACAGGATCTTCAAGCTGTTCCGCATGATTTGCGCCAACTTCCTGGATGACTTTTGCAATAGCCTTTCCACGGTTCATTTTTCCGTCCTGGAAGCAGGCCGCCTTAAGAAGAGGAGTTGCCTCTGCCTCAATCTGCTCCGCATTTGCAAGAGTCACATCAAGAGGATTCAAAGGAAGCTTTTCTTTTCCGCATTTTGCAACAAGCTCTTCCTGAAGTTTGCACATCTCCTTGATGAATTTTTCTGCCTCAGCAAGAGCGCCGAGCATAACTTCCTCAGAAACTTCTTTTGCTCCGCCTTCTACCATTGTAAAACCATCTTTTGTTCCGGCTACAACGATTTCCATGTCAGCTTCTTCAATTTCCTTAAAAGTAGGGTTGATTACATATTTTCCGTTCAAGAAACCTACACGGCAAGCCGCAACCGGTCCATGGAACGGAATATCAGAAATGCAGGTTGCCGCAGAAGCCGCAATTACCGCAAGAATATCCTGAGTATGAACACCATCGCAAGAAACGCAAGTCGGAACAATCTGAAGCTCATGTCCGAACGATGGTTCAAAAAGAGGTCGCATAGGGCGGTCAATAAGACGGCTTACCAGAATTTCCTTATCCTTTGGACGACCTTCACGCTTTACGAATCCGCCTGGAATTTTTCCAGCCGCATAAAATTTCTCGTTATATTCAACTGTTACAGGAACAAAATCCTGACCTTCTGTTACCGAGCTGGAAGCGCAGATTGTTGCGATAATGGCAGCACCGCCCCACTGGGCATAGACACAGCCATTCGCCTGTTTACCGATTTTTCCTGATTCAATGATTAAATCAGCATCTCCGAGTTTGTAAGTTACTCTTGTTACTTCTGACATTTTTTTTCCTTTCCTTATGTCGTATTCTTTCTTTTACATCGCGCCATATTCCTAAGAAATTTTGCGATGCACCGTGCTATTTACAAAAAAGCCTGCGCCACCACGATGTATGGCAACAGGCTTTTACTACAGAACCAGAACTACTTGCGAAGTCCAAGTTCCTTGATGAATGCACGGTAACCTTCAAGGTTTGTGCGTTCAAAGTATCTCAACATCTTGCGACGCTGACCAACAACTTTAAGAAGAGCACGTTTTGCTCCAGCATCTTTTGGAAATCTTTTTGCGTGAGCTGTAAGCTGCTTCGTTCTTTCTGTAAGAAGAGCAATCTGAACCTTTACGTTACCTGTATCGCCCTCTTTTGCACCGTATTTTGTTACGAGTGACTGAGTTGTTTCTTTTGAAAGTGCCATTGTTGGAACCCCTTAAAATAATTTTTTCTGAATAAGCGGAATAAATGCAGGTCAATCTCCGGGTTGAGGGAAACTAATCACAAAAAATTCCGTAAAAACAGATAGTTAAAAGTTTATAGAAAACATAAGCATTAATCAATAACCCAAAAGTCTTTCTGCCTTGTCAATATTTTTTTCGGCAAGAAGCTCGCGAATCATTGTGCTGCTGATTCGTTTTCCATCCTCTTTTACAAGCTCAATAAAAAAAGAAGAGATTTTGTTTTCCTTGCAAAAATCCTGAATCTGCGGTTTTGCAAAAGTGCCGTTGTGTCCGCAGCAAAAATCCTCGCCTTCAACAATGCACTTTAACTTCAATTTTTCCTTTAAAACGCGGAAAAAATCATCTCCCTCAATCTGCTTGAACTTTTCATCAAAATGAATAACAAGAACAAAATCAAATCCAAGTTTCCTAAAAATTTCAAGCCGCTCTTCTAAAGTGGAAATATCACCCTTATATTTATCACCCTGCTTTATGGAAGAAACAGGTTTTTCAAATGTAACAAGTCCAGTCAAAGTTCCATTTTGACGTGAAAAATCCAGAATTTTTCTAAAAATCGCAAAATGCCCTTTGTGAGGTCCATCAAACGAACCAATTGAAACGGCAGAACCTTTTTCAAAAAAAATCTGGTTTTCTTCGTTCTGTAAGTCTGTCCAAGCAATGATTTTCAAGAATTATTTTTCCCACAAAACTTCAGGATAATATCCCTCAGAGATTTTTTTAGCGATTTCCTTTTTTACATTCTCGCGGTCTTCCGGATAAGTCATTCCAAACCAGCTTTCTTCCGAAGTGTATACTTTTACAGTGCCTTTTTTATCTTTGATAATGTCGCTTGCAACTACCGGCAGAAGTGCCTCTGTTTTTTCCGCAGTAACATTATTTTTAATAAAATTCTCCCAGTAAAAGTTGAATTCCTCGAACGCTTTTGGGCTAAAACCAAAAAGATTCATGCTTACAGTCTCTTTTCCCGTAAGAATTTCTTTTCTGTCGCCCATATCTGAAACAACTTTGTCGCCCTCAAAATAAATCTTTAGATTTTCAACAATTGAAACAAGATTTCCATCTTTTACTGTGCAGACTCCGCGGCTTACAGAACCATTTCGGCTCATCGTTTTTTCAAGAACATAGCCAACCATCGCGTGTTCAACAGAATCGTTATTAATGGAAGAAAGATGTTTTCCCAACGTTTCAAACGCGCTTCTTCCATAATAGTCATCGGAATTGATTACAGCAAAAGGCTCGTGGATTGATTTTTCCGCGCAAAGGACAGCATGGGCAGTTCCCCACGGCTTAGCGCGATTTTCAGAAAGTTTAATCTGTTCAGCTGTCAAAAGACTTTCGTGCGACTGAAACACGTATTCAGCATCCATATTGCGAGCAACACGGTCAAAAAGGCGTTCCCTAAAATCTTTTTCAATATCTTTTCTGATTATATAAACCACTTTTCCAAAACCAGTTTTTTTTGCGTCAAAAGCGGCAAAGTCAAGGAGACATTCTCCGTTCTTGCCGACTGAATCAATCTGCTTTACACCACCATAACGGCTGCCCATTCCTGCTGCAAGAACTAAAAGTGTAGGTTTCATATTTTCCTTCCCCATCAAAATATTTTTTGTAATTCTCACATTATTCCACAATTATTGTTTCAAGTGCAAGTATCATCATATCCTTGAAAGTTTTTTCCCGTTCTTCCGCAGTTGTCTGTCCGCCTTTTACAATGTGGTCGCTTACCGTAAAAATTGAAAGCGCTTTTCTGTGGAATTCCGCCGCAAGCGTAAAAAGTTCCGCTGATTCCATCTCGATTCCAATCGCGCCATATTTTTGCCAGAGTTTCCAGTTCTGGTTATCATCATAAAAACGGTCGCTAGAAACAACCGGCCCTACATTCACATTGATTCCAAGTTCTTTCGCCTTGTTATACGCATTGTAAAGAAGCCCGAAATCTGATACCGGAGCATAATGCAGACCGCCAAAACGCTGGTTCAACAGGTAGGAGTCCGAAAAAGCCGCATTTGCAATGACCGTATCCTTTAAATTTACATCATCCTGAACAGACCCGATTGTTCCAACCCGGATTGCCTTTTGAACATCATAAAAACGAAAAAGCTCATTCACATAAATTGAAAGCGACGGCTGCCCCATTCCAGTTCCCTGCACAGAAACTTTTACGCCTTTATAAGTTCCGGTAAATCCAAACATTCCCCGTACCTGATTGTAGCATTTTGGCTCTTCAAGGAAATTTTCCGCAATAAATTTAGCCCTTAACGGGTCACCAGGAAGAAGAACTTTATCTGCGATTGCACCTTCCGGCGCGTTAATATGTGTACTCATAATTTTATTATACCACAGATTTTTAAATAGCCCAAATTTCAGTTTTATTGATTCAGAAAAGAAATTGAATAGGCTACCAGAAAAAGCGCGTCTATCCGTTCCGCTAAAAAAACACAACACCGGCAAGAGCGCCAACACAGACTACAAAAAAAGGATGAAGCTTAAATTTCGTCCGGAGCCAAAGAAAAACAAAATACATAGAAAGATTCATCCAGTTAAAAAGTTCCTTCCATCCTGCGGTTGTAAGAAGAGCCTTGTAATCCTGAGGAAGAACCACAAGAATATTCAGGCACATATTTACCGCAATAACAAAAATCATTCCGGTCGCGGCAGGACGCAAAAAAGAAAAAACGTGCTGAAGGCATTTGTTTTCACGGAATTTTATAATTATCCGGGCAATAATCAGAATCGTAATCAGCGAAGGCAGGACTTCCCCAAGAGAAGTTATAATCGCGCCTGGAATTCCATAGAATTTATATCCCAGAAAAGTCGCCATATTAACACCGATTGGGCCCGGCGTACTTTCTGAAATCGCAATCATATTATAGAACTGCTCGACAGAAATAAGCCCTCTGTCAACAATTGTCTGCTGCATCAAAGTTATAGCGACAAGACCGCCGCCGATTGTAAAAAGTCCGATATAAAAAAAGACACAAAACAGCCATAAAAGGCTTACATCGCTAGTCATCTGAA
>CAVGBY010000026.1:6325-21363 GCA_963627355.1 uncultured Prevotella sp.
CTATAAAATAAACGGCAACCGCAACAAAGGCAGCTCCAAGAATTATGATATAAGATTTAACGTTAAAAAAGAAAATCAGGCAGAACGAAAGCAGCATTATAACAATGCTTACCGCCCCTTTAGAAGTCTTTTTTGCAAAATTAAGCGTGGCATCCGTAATAAGAGCGCAGACCGCAACATTTATTCCTTTTAGAGCCTTCTGAACGTTCGGATAATGGTCGATTGAATCAATAAGATTTGCAAGAAGAGTGATAAGGACAATACAAGGTGTAATCACCCCAAGAGTCGCGATAATTCCGCCAAGAATTCCTGCCTTTTTATACCCCACAAAAGTAGCAACATTTACGGCAATAATTCCAGGCGTGGACTGGCCAATTGCATAATAGTCAAGGATTTCGTTTTCAGTAACCCATTGTTTTCTTTCTATAAGCTCATTTTGCATCATCGGAAGCATTGCGATTCCCCCACCAAAAGTAAGGGAACCGATTTTTGCAAAAGTAATGTAAAGATCCAGATAAATGTTTTTCATACAAAAAAACATTAACCTTTTACCGCTCCTGCCGCAATACCTTTTATGATGTATTTTTGAAGTCCAAGATAGAAAGCAATAATCGGAATTGAAGAAATTGTAAGCGAGGCGCACATCGGACCGTATTCTTTCATAAACTGACCATTGAACCTCATCTGGGCTAGCTGGATTGTCCCCTGCTTTGCGACAATCAACGGCAAAAGAAAGTCATTCCAAATCCACAAGGCATCAATAACGGCAACTGTAGCGATAATCGTCTTGATAAGCGGAAGAACAATCCTAAAGAAGATGTAAAATTTTCCTGCGCCATCCATCGCCGCCGATTCCTCAAGCTCAAGCGGAACAGATTTTATAAAACCGTGGAACATAAAAATCGCCGTAGGACAACCCAATCCCCAGTACATCGGAATAAGCCCCGGAACAGTCATAAGATGAAGGTCGGCCGCAAGAACTCCAATCGGAACCATAATAATCTGGAAAGGAATTACAAGCGAGAACGAGAAAAAACCGTACAAAATCCAGGAAATTTTTGTCTTTGAACGCGCAAGACCATAGGCGCACATCGCAGAAGTAATGATAATTCCGCCAGTTCCTAAAACCGTAACCAGAAGCGTATTCAGAAAAACGCGCGGAAATTTCATCTGAGTCCATGCCTGAACATAATTTCCAAAGAAAAGTTTTGCAGGAACGCCAGTCGGATTAATGATAATATCAGCATTCGGACGGAACGAATTTATAACCACAAATATAAGCGGATAAATAAAAAACAAGGCAAAAATAACCATACAAGTTGTGAGCACAGTTTCTTTTGCAGTCTGCTCTTTTATATTCAATTTAAAAAGATTCATTATGCCTCAACCTCCTTGCGTTTCATCAGGTAAAGCTGAATTCCTGTGATAAGGACAATCGCCAGGAATAAAACCATCGCCTTTGCAGTAGCAAGACCAGCCTGCTTTAGCGAGAATGCGTCAAAATAAATATCCATAACAAAAGGAACTGTTCCTGTCGCGTAACCAGTCTGACCAATCATCGCATAAATAAGGTCAAAACTCTTTAGCGCATTCGCAATTGTAAGGAAAAGCGAAATTGTCAAAGACGGAATCATAAGTGGCAAAGTGATATATTTAAAGCGCTGCCATCCGGTCGCACCATCAATCTTTGCCGCCTCTATGACTTCCGGGGAAATATTCTGAAGCCCCGCAAGATAAACAATCATGTAGTAACCGCAGCCCTGCCAGACCGCAACAAGAACCAAAAGCCATGGAGTCTTATTTGAATCGGAAATCCATTTTTCAATTCCTGTGATTGCCGGCAAAAGCTGGACAAAAAGCATTGACCATATAAGCGCGACAATAATCATGGAAAGAACATTCGGCAAAAAGAATATTGTACGCAGAACTTTCTGGCCGCGGATTCCAGTATCAAGGGCAAGCGCAAGAGCGAACGCCAGAACGTTGATTCCGATAACAGAAAAAACCGCAAAAAACAGCGTGAACCCTACAACACCCATATTTCGCTGGGTAACAATCCAGTTACTCGCAAGAACTTTCTTTATTTTTGAAACCTTCAGCATCTCATTTGAAAGTTCTATCAAATCACCTTTGTTTTTGTCAGAAAGCCCATTTTCATTTGCAAAATCAATTGCCACATTGTGAATGTCATAGGCATTCTGCTTTAACCCAAAACTCTTTAAATTTCTTATAAGCGAATCAATCTTAGACTCCGGAATTGAGCTTCCAACACCAGGCAAATCCCAAAGAAAACCTGCAAGGACAAATTCATCATATTTTGAATCAAGCCTGAAGGCGTTTGTTTTTTCATCAAACTTGTACGCCTCTGTAAGGAGTCTGTAGTCCTCTGAATCTTTTGCAATTCCCTTTAAGACTTCAACCTGAAAATCCTTTTTCTGGATAATTCTAGGAAGCTCTGAACCTTCTGTGAATTTTTCAATTCGCTTTTTATGAGGATAAAAATCTTTATCAATTTTTCCTGTAAAGATTTTTTTGTAATTTTCCAATCCAACAAATTTATAACGCTCAGGCTCGTAACCTGTTTTTCCTATAATTCTTTCAAGTTTTTTTCGCGCAACGCCGCCTAGACTTTTTCGTTTATAGGAATCATCGAGCGGATCGTATTCATAAATTGACTGAATATAATTTCTTTCTTTTTGATTCAGTTTTCCGCTGTATAAAATTTTTGACTCAAATTCACTTTTTCCAAGAATAATAGGAGTCTTTGGCGTAAGACCATCCCAGTTTGTAAGCGAAATTCCAATTCCTCTAAAAAAAGGAGTAATAAAGAAAATTAAATAAAGAACAAGACAAGGAATAATGAAAGCCGTAAAGTAAAATGCTTTCCTTGATTTAGCTTCAACCATAAAAACTGGTTCCTCTCAATTTTTTCAGGGCTAAAAACTAAGCCCCTAATATAAAAAAGTCCGCGACCGCAGCCACGGACTTTTTTTTTCAATCAAAAATTATTTATTAACTGAAGAAGCCCACTGAGCATCGATTTCTTTGATAACGTCTCCAGCAGAACGTTTGTGCATCATGTACTGCTGTGCGCCGTTCTTGCAGGAATCTTCGAATACATCTGTAGGATACTGAGAGAACGCCCATGGTGAAGAACCTTTAGCCTCTACAGAAGCCATAAGGTCTACATAAGGACCGCCGAATGCAGAAACATCAACACCTTTGAACGGTGGAATGAGCTTGTATTCATCCATCCAAAGTTTCTGGCCTTCATCAGAAGTAAGCCAGTTAAGGAACTTAACGGCAACTGCCTGTTTTTCTGCGCTAGACTGTGAAGAAACACCGAATGTTGAGTCTACATCAGCATAGAATGTGTTCATTTTTGCATCGTTGTAAACCGGGAACGGAATAAATCCAGCATTCAGGTTCGGATTAAGTTTAAGTGCATCTACATAAGCCCAAAGTCCCTGAACCATCATCGCAGACTCACCTTTTGCAAAAGACTGCTGCTGTTCACCGCCACCCATTTCCGCGGCGTTTGTGTTCATGTTGTCGCGGTAGAAATCAAGGATGCTGAACAATTTTGCTGTGTCAACATTTCCGTAAGAAGCCTTTCCTGCGTTCATGTCAGAAATGAATTTTTCAACTTCAGTTCCTTTTTCCTTAAGAAGAGCGGTATGAACCATTGTGATAAAATGACCCATTGACCAGTTTTCCTTTAAAAGTCCGGCAAACGGAACAATGTTGTTGTCTTTTAAAGTACGGCAAGCCTGCTCAAGCTCGCGGTAAGTTGTCGGAGTTTTAATTCCGTATTTGCTAAAAATATCCTTATTGTAGATAATTCCGATTCCCGCGTAGTCCATCGGAACCGCATACTGTTTTCCGTTCCATGAAACTGCCGGAAGTGAGCTTGGAAGAACTTTTCCCATTGCCTCTTCCTTTGACAAATCCAAAAGGAAACCCTTAGAAGCATATTCCTTGATGCGTGAATATGACTGCATCTGAAGAATATCCGGCAAATCACCCTGAGCCGCACGCGCAGACATAGCCGAGTCAGCATCATTAGGAATGATAAGCATATCGATTGTAACGCCTGGATTCTGTTTTTCAAATGCCTTTACAATTTTCTTTAGTCCTTCCTGATTTTCCTGCTTGTAATAGTACATTTCAAGCTTTACTGTGCCCGCCGCAGAAGAACCACCAGCCTGTTTCTTTGTACAGCCCATAAACATTCCTGCCGCCATAGCAAGCGCAGCAAGAGAAAATATTACCTTTTTCATTAAATCCTCCGTTTAAAAGATAACTTTATATAATATCAATTTTAAGTCCACAGTTTTGATTTGTCAAAGTAAATATGAAAATCTTAAAAAATTCTAAAACCAAAAAAAATGGACTTCGGAATAAAAATGTTCCAAAGTCCATCTGGTTTTGCGAAACTTCCTGCCAAAAGCGATTTTTCAGCAATTTTCCGCAAATTTCGGCTATTTCTTTATATTTCTTCCATACAAGTCAGAAATAAACGCAAGGAATTCCGCATCTTCTTTCTTTAATCCGTCCGGAGCAATTCGCCAGCCCCAGTTTGTTCCGCCCAAAGTGTTCGGAGTGTTCATACGTGCCTCCGCTCCAAGATCAAGAATATCCTGCATAGGAATAACCGCATAATCAGCAGTAGAGGCAATCGCAAGCTTTATTATAGCACGACAAAGCTCGCCGTTGTCAGAAAGTGTCCTTGCCTCTGATTCAGACATCTTGCGGCCAAAAGCATATTCTGCTGCGATTTTTACAGCGGCATCAGAAGCGCTGTTCAACCAGCCCTGCATTGTGTCATTATCATGAGTTCCTGTGTATACGACAGAATTCTGCGGATACATATGCGGAAGGAACGCATTAACCATTCCCTGGCTGCCAGCCTCGTTCGGGTCAAACGCAAACTGCAGAACCTTCATTCCCGGGAAACCAGCGTCATCGCGGAGTTTTCTAACACCATCAGTAATAACGCCCAAATCTTCCGCAATAATAGGCAAAGTTCCAAGGGCCTTTTTGATTGCGTCAAAAAGCTCAATATTCGGTCCTGGAATCCACTTTCCGTTTACAGCGGTCGGGTCGCCATAAGGAATTGACCAGTAAGCCTCAAAACCGCGGAAATGGTCAATCCGCACAACATCAACAAGCTCTGTCATTCTTTTTGTGCGCTTTACCCACCAGGAATAATTGTCCTTTTTCATCGCATCCCAGTCATACAGCGGATTTCCCCAAAGCTGGCCGGTCGCAGAAAAATAATCCGGCGGAACACCTGCAACCTTTAGCGGAATACCCTTTTTGTCCAGCTGAAAGAATTTCTGGTTCGCCCAGACATCCGCAGAATCAGCCGCAACAAAAATCGGAATATCACCAATCAAAGAGATTCCCTTTTCGTTCGCATATTTTTTTACAGCAAACCACTGCTCAGCAAAGAAAAACTGAATCGTCTTGATCTGCTCAATATTTTCAGTGTTCTCAGAATTCCACTTTGAAACCGCAGAAGGCTCACAGGCAGCCAAATCCTTTGGCCAGTAAGCGTTCCACATCTGGGCAATTCCGCTTACCCCCTCTTTTTCAGCCTTCGCATCATAAAACTGCTTGATGCTGGTAAAATTCGCATAGTTATCAAGCCAGTCGGCATTGTCGTTTTTAAAAGCCTCGTAGGCAATTCTGTCCTGCTTTGAACAGTTTTTCTGAAAGTACGATGCGCATTTAGCCAGAACCGGCATTTTCCACCATACAACAGAACCATATTCAACAGGCCCGTCATTTTTTATGTAATCAGCAGGAATAATATCATTCTTGTCTGCCCAGCCCTTTTCAACAAGACGGTCAAGGTCAATCAGCAAAGGATTTCCCGCATGAGTTGAAAAGGATGCATAAGGAGAATCTCCGTATCCTGTAGGACCAATAGGAAGAATCTGCCACAAAGTCTGATGTGCAGATTCAAGCCAATCAACAAATTCATAGGCAGCCTTTCCAAGCGTACCAATACCAGGCGTTCCCGCAAAAGATGTCGGGTGCATCAAAATACCACTGCTTCGTTTCATAATCTAAAATATTAAACTAGGTAAGCAAAAATGTAAAATGAATTTTTTCAAGGGCGGACGACCGCCCTGCGTCTCAAACCTCCGGTTTTCGCCTACCCACCGTACGGGCTCAAACGCCGCCCGTAACGCCCGCTTAATCGTTCCGCTTTACAAAAGCCGCCTGAACAGTAAAAGTTTCCCCAACGCTGGTTTCACGCCTGTTTGAACCAAATTCAAGATTGTGGCAGGTGCAGTCTTTTGCCACGACAATATTTTCATCGCGGATTCCAGCCTGCGAAAGAACGCAAAGATTAGCCTTCTCCAGCGAAAGCCTAAAAAGCGGTCCGACGCCGCTGTTCCAATTTAACGCCGCTCCCCTGCAGGGAATTTCACCGTCTTTTAAAGGAACAACACATTCCGCCGTAAAATTCCTTGCAAAATAATCAGCACGTTCCTTGTTTACTATATAACAGCAGTTCCTTATGTGCGCGCCGATTGCGACCGCGATATTTTCTCTTCTTGCGCCATATTCTTTTACCGCAAGTGCAACAGCTTCCGCGGCAATCCCGGTCCCTTTCCACCCTGAATGAACCACGCCAAAAAATCCGGTTTCATTGTCAGAAAAATAAATAGGCATACAGTCTGCGACCGTAACAACCGGCATAAGATTTTTATTCCGAGTAATAATTCCGTCACCGATTTTATTAAAAGTTTCTTCTTTTTCTTCTATTAAATACACAATTTTTGTATGGTCAAGCTGAACTGGCACCGCGGCACACGGAAACGCAATTTCAGAAAGAAGTTTTTCGCGCGCTGGATTTTCCTCATTCCAGCGGAAACGCATCGAACCCGCGGAACGGACTGTCATTCCCCATACGGCAGGCTCTTCAGCAGGCTTTCCGTTCCGCACAAAATTTGTGGCGACAAACTTTTTACCCAAAATCAGGGGTCTTAAGTCTAAAAATGTCATTTTTTCTTTTCAACCTTTGGAAGGTCAAGAGGCTCTATCTCCGCAAGGATGTTCCGGGCCTCCAAAAGAAGCTCGCGCTTTTCCTGCAGACTGTCCCGGTATGCGCGGTTTTCTCTTCCCTTTATTGTCATAAGGTTCTGGATTGACTCATATTTTTTGTCAGTTTTTTTATCATCAAGAATTCCGCTAAGAATACGCTCAATCACACGGCAACACTCGCAGAAAGCGCTTTCCCATCCGCGGATAGAAGTTTCCGCATTCAATATTATGGAATTCACCATGTTCTGGCCTTTCATCGTGCGTACGTGCTCTGCAATAAGTTTTGCAAAAACGCTTCCGATCGAACCTTTTTCATTCAGCGACTCGCCAAAAAGCTGCACCTGATGATTTGTCTCCGCAAAACGGTTCAAAGCCTCGGAAAATTCCGCCCGGTTGTCGTTGTTCAAAAAAACGCCCTCAAGAACAATAACGTTCAGGATTCCCATAACCTCATCATATTTAAAAGTCGCAAACCAATAAAGAAAACCGCCTGTCATTTCGCAGCGGAACGGAACTCCACCCCAAAGTTTTGTCCATGGACGGTACGGAAGTTCCGGAAATTCCAATATTCCGAATTTTTCGCGGAGCACATCGGCAAGCTGGCTCTTTTTTCTATCCCGCAGCCAGGATTCCCAGCGCTCATCAAAAACAACTTTCCATTCTTCCTTAAACTTTACAAACCAGTCCTCCGCGCCGCCGGAACTGTCAATCTGCCAGTCGTAATCAGAAAAAATAACTTTACCAACCGCCAGAAGAGGAACTGTGGAAATAAACATCTGAATCATGGAAATACTAGCCGCGGACTTTGAAAGAAAATCCCGCATCGACTTTTCTGTATCCTGGTCAAGCTCAACCGAAGCGCCGCCTTTTCGCTGCGGAAACAGAAAAAGCGCCTCCAACGCCTCGTTCGGAATCGAGCGTGCATCGCCCAAAACATCTGCCAATGCGGCAAAATCTGTCTGGGCGTTCACAAAAGGGCAGGTATAATCTTCTGAAACAATCGCCGTAAACTGTGCCAGAAAATGCGTATAAGGAATTTCTGTAAAACGCTTAAGCCAGTTCAGGGATTTTACAGAATCGTACAGAACAGCCCGGCTTTTCTGCGGAATATCCTTTAGGATTCCTTCGAGTTTTTTTATAAGCGAGGCGCGGACTTCTTTTGTTCCATCTTTTTCAAAAGGAACTGTATACGGGTCAGCGTCCGCATTTATTGAGGAAGCAATTTCCGGCACGATAAACGTGCTCATAAAAACATAGAATTTTCCTGGATTTTCATTAAAAACCGCAAAATACGGCTTAAAAAATTCCGCGGCGTTTTTCAGCTCCTTTAATTTTTCAAAAAAAAAGGGAAAGAAGCAGACCGTTCGGCATATCAATAATTCCAGGATGATTTTTGTTGATTTTCCGGGCAAGACTTCCGATCAGATCCTCGTTGTAAATTTCAATTTTCTGTTTTTTAGAAATCAGGGAACGAAGCCAAAGAAAGAATTTATAAAAAAGCGATTCCGAGTTAAGTTTCACTTCAAGCGTAAAATTGTCTGTCTCCTCGCGCAACGGATGCATTAACGGAAAAGACTTTTCACGGTTATTGTTTAGTTTTGCAAGTAGATATTTGCGTTCATCCGAGCTGATTCCTGCCACAAGCTCGTCAAATGAACCCCTGTGCTGTTCGTCATTCATAAAATTACCTAATACAAAAATTATAAATTAATAACGATGTTAATTCAAACTTTTTCCGCAATTCGTTATAATAAATATGAAAGAAATTGAATGTGCTTCCAGTAAAAAGTACGTCAATTCTACATTCAACCTAATAATTTTAATCAGAGGAACGCAAAATGGAACAGGCTTCTAACAGCGAAATTGTGCTTCAAATTCTTGTGTCAGTGGGAATTATTGTGATTGCGGCAAAGTACCTTGGCACTTTGGCAAAAAAAGTCGGCTTTCCGCAGGTTGCCGGCATGATTGTTGCCGGACTTATCCTTAGATTTTTACCTTGGTTCAACAACTTTGGCTCAAATCCTTCAGGCTCGTTGTTTGGCGAAACAGACCGCTTTATTTCTTTTATCTCAGAAATCGGTGTTGTTATGATTATGTTCAGCGCCGGGCTTGGAACAAATTTAAAGTCGCTTGCAAAATCCGGAATAAAATCAACAATAATCGCGCTTTGCGGTGTCCTTGTTCCGCTTGCAATGGGAACTGTAATGGCGCTGTGCTTCTGGGGCTTTGACGGCTTTGGAACTCCGCAGTTTTACAAGGCCATGTTTATAGGAACAATCTTGACGGCAACTTCCGTAAGCATTTCTGTCGCGACTTTAAAGGAACTTGGCCACCTAAAGACAGACCTTGGCCAGACAATCGTAAGCGCGGCAATCATTGATGATGTTTTTGGAATCATCGCCCTTACAGTTGTACTTGGAATAAGCACCGGAACCGGTGGAATTCTGATTACCCTAGGAAAAACAATCCTGTTCTTTATTGCCGCGATAGTCTTTGGGTTTATTGTATTCAGAGTCTTTAAATGGTACGACAGAAGACATCCACATTCAAGAAGAATCCCGATTTACGGTCTTGGAATCGCGCTGATTTTTGCCTATGCTGCGGAAAAATTCTTTGGAATCGCGGACATTACAGGCGCATACATTGCCGGGGTTGTGTTCTGCTCACTGACAGACGCTCCGTATATGGAACAGAAAATTGATATAAATTCCTATATGATTTTCAGTCCAATCTTTTTTGCTGGAATCGGACTAAAAACTGACCTTTCCGGGATGAATCTTTCGCTTTTATGGTTCAGCATTGCGTTTGTAATAGTCGGATGTGTTTCAAAATTTATAGGATGCGGCTGCACTTCCCGGCTTTTGGGATTCAAGTGGAAGGACTGCTACAAAATCGGGCTTGGAATGATGGTCCGCGGCGAAGTGGCTCTTATTGTGGCGCAAAAAGGTCTTTCAGTCGGAATAATCGAGTCAAAATATTTTGCGCCGGTAATTCTTCTGATAATCATATCTTCTATGGTTGTTCCGGTCCTGCTGAAAAAGGCGTTCCACGGCGAAACTCCAGTTATTACAGCGGAAACAAACTGAACCGGGTTTTTAAGGGCGGCGCCCTTAGGAGAGGGGGTAGACCGCAACGAAGTGCGGGCGAGGGGGAGCCTTCCCCCGCCCTTTTCTTTATTATTGTGAAAAAATAGAAAATTTATTATAGTTTTATAGTCCGATTGATTAGGATTGAACATTTTATTAAATGAACGAGGCTTATAAAATGGCTACATGGGCAAATGCTGACACGCTTTCTTCTTGGAAGAAATTATTTTCACTAAAGGGAATGGTTTCTGTCGCGGATGAACTTTCCTCTGCAGATGCGGTAAAACGCATTCAGGAATATTCAATACCAATGGCAGAAGGTTTGACTTACAACTACGCCGCAAAGCAGGTTAATGAACAGATTCTTAAGACTTTGCAGGATTTGTCAGATGAAGCCCAGCTTCTTGAAAAATTTGAAGCGCTTTACAACGGTGAGGTCGTGAACACCGGAGAAAAACGGATGGTTCTGCACCAGCTTACACGCGGCCAGCTTGGAAAAGATGTTTTTGCTGACGGCCAGAACAAGCGTGATTTTTATATCAATGAACAGAAAAAAATCGCTGACTTTGCGGAAAAAGTTCATTCCGGAAAAATTGTAAACGAAAAAGGCGAAAAATATACTCAGGTTTGCCAGATTGGTATCGGCGGCTCTGACTTGGGTCCGCGGGCAATGTACCTTGCACTGGAAAACTGGGCAAAGGCAAACAACACATTCAAGATGGAGGCGCATTTTATCTCCAATGTTGACCCGGATGACGGCGCGGCTGTTGTTGCCTCTCTGGATTTAGCCCACACAATCTTCATCCTTGTTTCAAAATCGGGAACAACCCTTGAAACTCTTACAAACGAAAGTTTTGTAAAAGACTTCCTTAAAAAAGAAGGACTTGATGTTTCTAAGCACATGATTGCCGTTACTTCTGAAACTTCGCCGCTGGCCCACAACCCGGATTATATGCAGGCTTTCTACATGGATGACTACATCGGCGGACGTTACTCTTCTACTTCCGGAGTTGGCGGAGCGGTTCTTTCGCTTGCGTTCGGTCCAAAAGTTTTTGCGGACTTCCTTGATGGCGCGGCCGCAGAAGACAAGACTGCGACAGAAAAAGACATCCGCAAAAACCCGGCTCTTATGGACGCATTGATTGGAATCTACGAAAGAAATGTCCAGGAATATCCTGCGACTGCAATTCTTCCGTATTCACAGGCGCTTTCACGGTTCCCGGCACACCTTCAGCAGCTCGACATGGAATCAAACGGAAAGTCTGTAAACCGCGACGGCGGAAAGATTGATTACGTTACAGGCCCGGTTATTTTCGGCGAGCCTGGAACAAACGGCCAACATTCGTTCTATCAGCTTTTGCACCAGGGAACAAACGTTACTCCGCTGCAGTTCATTGCGTTCAGCGAAAACCAGACAGGAAAAGACGTTGTAATCGAAGGTTCAACAAGCCAGACAAAACTCTGCGCGAACGTTGTGGCTCAGATTGTCGCTTTTGCGTGCGGCAAAAAAGATGCTGACCCGAACAAGTCTTTCGCGGGAAACCGCCCTTCCAGCCTGATTTACGGAAAACAGCTTGCGCCAAAAACTTTGGGAGCGCTTCTTGCTCACTTTGAAAACAAGGTTATGTTCCAGGGATTTGTATGGAACATCAACAGTTTTGACCAGGAAGGCGTTCAGCTTGGCAAAAAACTGGCAAAGGCAGTTCTTTCAAACAGCATGGAGCCGGCTTTGGCAAAATATGCAAGTCTGCTGATAAAATAGTTTTTAGCAACGAGTTATATTAGTATAGAAGAAAAACAGAGGCCAGCATCACGATTTTTTGTTTTGCTGGCTTTTTTATTATTTTTTGACGGAGGAAACAATGATTCAAGATTATAAGAATGACTCAGGACCATGGTACAATCCGGAAAATCTGAACATTAACACGGAAAACTGCACAGACGAAAATCAGAATGACCAGAACTATGCAAAAAACGAAAACCAGGCCGGAAGCAAAAAAAACAACGGCGACAACCTGCTTTCAGAAACAGAAGACAACGCCTTGGTATTCGGCGCAATCTCTATGGTTCTAGGGATTTTTTCCCTTTTAGGTGAAAAACTTGTCTTTGGAATACTAGGACTGGTTTTTGGAAAAATCTCTAACGGAAAAAAACAGAACACTTACGCAAAAATCGGAATTATCTGCTCTATAATAAGCCTTGCGATTGCAGCTGTCACACTGATTGTTATTCTTGCTCTTTGCGCTATTTACGGAACAGTAGTTCTTGAAGTTTTAAAAGATACCACTCGGATTAATGTTTAAGAATTCGAATGGAATTAACACAGTTTTAGCATTTATTTTAGAAAAATTTTAGTTTTTTCAATTAAAATCAAAAGTAATCGTATATTTTTGGAGGCTTATTATGCTTAGAAAAAAGATTGCTGCGTTAGTTGCAGCTGGAATGCTTGCTGCTTCAACTTCAGCATTTGCAGGAAATGTAGGACCTGGTCTTGGATATCTTCTTGTACATGAAAAAGAAGGAATGGGCTGGGATTTGCTCGGAGCTTTCCTTAATGGTATCTGGTACAACCAGTTCTTTGCTATCTCTTTTGGAACATGGGGATATGACAAGGCTGCTGTTGCAATGACAGAAACAAACCAGTTCATCTCTGACAACATGGATGCTCTTGCTAACGACATTGCAAAGGGTGAAGGCGAATACCTTGACACACTTTCTACAATGCTTAACGTTTCTGATTCAGTTGCATTCAAGGCATCTCTTCAGAACAACTTTGATGAAATTTTCTCTTCTTCAGAAGTTTCAGCACAGGATGTTGCAAACAAGATTTATTCTCTTGTAGGATAAGGTGATTTCACTTTTAAAAAAAACAGTATGCGGTTCTAGTTTTTCTTCAAAAACAAAGATTGCATACTGTTTCTTCTTTATTACCATATTTTTCATCTCGCCGCTGCGGATTTTTTGCGCAGAAGCAGATTCTATAGATTATTCAGAAAAAATTGAAACTCTAATAACAAAAGCGGAAGAATTAAAGCTATATAACGATTCCTACTGGCGCACGCTTTTACATTACAAACCGGCAGTTTTCAGCCGTTATAAAAGTCTTGTTGATGACCCGAAATTCTTTTTTGCAAAAAACGGAAAAACAAACCCGAAAGCGGAACTAAACGCCACAATAAAAGCATTTTTTGAACCTGCCCCATCTGACGACGATAAAACAAAACATCCGATAGAACGTTTTCCGGGACGGTACAAGTGGCTCTGTGAAAAACTGGAACTTTCCGCAGGCGACTTTCCTTACAACGGCGATATTGCCTTTCAGAATGTGCTGAAACAGATTAATCCGGGGGACATATATCTTGTTTTTCCTTCATGTTATTTAAAACGCCCGGCATCTGTTTTTGGTCACACATTTCTTCTTATTGAAACAAAAGATAAACCTAGGCTTACCGCAAATTCTATAAATTACGGAGCCGTTACAAAAATTACCGGAGGTCCGCTCTATGCAATACTTGGTTTTTTCGGCGGATTCAAAGGCTATTATGGATTTGAAACTTACTACGAAAAAATAAAACAGTATTCAGATATTGATATGCGCGACATTTGGGAATACAGACTGACTTTCACCGATGAAGAAAAAGAAAAAATGCTGCGCCACAGCTTTGATTTGTCTGGAATATATTCAAGATACTACTTTACAAGCGAAAACTGCTCATACAATCTTCTTTTTTTGATTGAAGCCGCACGACCATCCACACACGCGACAGATAAACTTTTTGGTATTGTAGAGCCACTTGAAACCGTAAAACTTGCATACAAGCTCGGCCTTACAGAAGAAACAAATTATCGGCCTTCCGCATATTCAAAAGTCGAAATTGGAAAGAAAAACCTTAGCCTGAAACAGCAAAAATATATAAAAGAGGTCTGCATGGGCAAAAAAACTGTCCAGGATTTTCCGTTTTCAGAACTTCCTGTAGAAAAACAGGTGCAGATATGGAACACGGCATCTGATTATCTTAGCTCGCTTTTAAACAATAAAAAAATCACATCTGCCGAATACCGCTCAAGGTTTATTTCTGTTTTGTCCGCAAGACGAAAACTTGGAAAAATAGAAGAAGAAGCCATAAAAACGCCGGAATCTCCTGAAAAGGCACACGGTTCAAAAAAAATCGCCCTGACAGGCGGATACGACGCAAACGGCGGATTCTGCGGTGCGGAATTCAGACTTTGCTCACACGAACAGCTTGAATCCCCGGCAGGATATTCTGAAAACTCGGAAGTTTCGTTTATAAATGTGGAAGTCCGCTGCAATCCAATAAAAAATGATTTTTATTTAAATAAAGCGACCCTGTTTTCTATACTTTCGTTGCCAGCCTCTGACACATTTTTCCTGAACGGGGCAAGCCAAATACTGACTGGATTTGCGCAGAATCCCAACAAAGATGAAAAACAGGATTTGGCATGGCGGCTAAAATTTCTGTACGGAGCTAGCGTCCGGCCGGCAGCATGGATTCAGATTTATCTTATGGGCGGCGCAGACAGTTATTTTTCACCGGCGTACAGTTATGGAACAGATTTGCTTTTGGGCGGAGAAACCGGCTTTATTGCAGGAAACAGCACGTGGAAGAACAAATTTTGTGCAAGCGTAATGCAGTCGCCATTTGATTCAGAGCATTTCAGGACACAATTTGCCGCCGACACCTGCGTTTTTCTTTCGCAAAATATGGCATTAAAGGGAAATTATTCATTCAACATGGATTACGGAAATTACCGCCACGAATGGTCTTTTTCTGTGAACGCATATTTTTAAAAACCTAGAAAAAATCAAAATTCAAGTGTATATTTTTTGAAACGGAAAAACAGATGAAAAAAATTGAAAGAAAAACTGCGCAT
>CAVGBY010000027.1:0-9196 GCA_963627355.1 uncultured Prevotella sp.
GGCTCAACGCATCTCCATATGAATTTTCATCAAATGAAATCTGGGCTTCTTCCAAAATTCTTTCATAATTATGAACATAATCCGGCTTTTTTAAACTTTTTGAAAATAAATTCAGCGAACATAAAAAAAGAAGGCAAATCAATCCGTTTTTTTTCATTCTTTTCCTCTAAAATATCTTTTAAAGGGAATTTAACTCTTCCCTAAAGGCATTATCGGCATCCGACTCGTTGACCGTGCGTATAATTTTTCCTTTTTTAAAAATAATCGCTTTTCCGCCTGCTCCGGCAATTCCCAAATCAGCATGCTTTCCTTCTCCAGGACCGTTCACAACGCAACCCATTACAGCAACCGTAATGTCTTTTTTCATTGAAAGAAGCTCATTCTGCCAGCGCTGAACAAATCCATGAACATCAAAACCTTCCCTGCCGCAACGGGGACAAGAAACTATTGTAACACCACCCGACCTTTTTCCTGTTTCATGGAGAATTTCCCGGCCTGTAATCACCTCATTTTCTGGTGACGAAGAAAGACTGACCCTAATTGTATTGCCAATTCCCTCATTCAAAAGATGTGTAAATGCCATTGTTGATTTTACAATTCCTGTTATCAAAGGACCGGCCTCAGTTACGCCGATATGAAGCGGAATGTCATATTTTTTTGCAAAAGCCTCGTTCGCCTCAATTGTTTCCTGCACGCTAGATGCCTTCATACTCACAACATACTGACTGAAATTCAATTCCTCGAATACCGCCGCTTCCCGGGCCGCTGTTTCCGCCAAGGCCTCCGCACGGGAAATCGCATTTTTTTCAACTTTCTCCGCAAGATCTTTCGGAAGGCTTCCTGTATTAACTCCTATGCGTATCGCCGCACCCTTTTCCCTACAGGCATTCACAACTTCCTCAACTTTCTGGCGGCTTCCAATATTTCCAGGATTAATTCTGATCGCCGCAACATTACCTTTTAGACATTCAAGGGCAAGCCTATGGTCAAAATGAATATCTGCGACCAGCGGCATATCCGTATTGCTCTGAATCTTTACAAGACTAGCCGCGCTTTTCATATCCGGAACTGCAAAACGAAGAATATCGCATCCCAAGGACTTCAATGTATTTATCTGTTTTAAAAGTTCTGTCAACTTCTCATCATTTTCACAAATATCAACTATACCTGACTTCCACATTGTCTGGACAGAAACCGGCTCATCTCCGCCAATTCCTATCCGTCTTACATTTCCTGAACCACCCAAAAAAACATTCCGTGGCTTTAAAAATTTCGTTTCCATACCAGATATTATACAATATGTTTTTAAACAAAAAAAGACTGTCCGAAAACTTTGTTCAGACAGTCCTTATTTTCACTTATGATTTTCTATGAATCTTCTAGGCAATCATTGAGAATACCATTACGAACAAGGCAACAGTTTCTACAAGACCTACAACCATGATGTACTGAGCAAAACCTTTTCCTGTTTCACCAAGGGCATCAGAACCAGCGGCGCCGGCTTTTCCCTGAGCAATAGCAGAGAACATCATTGCAAGACCAGAAGCAATTCCAAGTCCAAGACCAGTTCCTGGATTCATAGTGCCAGCATTAATTTTTCCAACCATAGACTGCATCAAAAGAAAACCGTAAATTGTCTGTGTCAATGGAGCGCCGGCAAATACAGTAAGAATGAATGGAGCAGGTTTGTTGTTTACATAACAACGTTTCCATGCGCCAATAGCACCCTGACCTGCAATTCCAATTCCAATAGCTGAACCAATCGCAGCAATACCCATACAAAGAGCAGCACCTAACAAACCAAAATTCATAATTAATCTCCTGTGGCAGAATATTCTGCACAATAGTTTATTTTTTTATTTTTCCGTTTCTGCAAACGGAGCATATTTAAAACCTGACCATGACATTCCCAAGTGATTTGAGAATTCAAGCGTATTCAAACGAACACCATGGACAATTACCGAAAGCAAATTCAAAACCATATTCAATCCATGTCCAAAGACAAGAAGAATAATAGCGGCAACGAATAAAATAGCATGCCCCAGAATAGGTCCGGCCATCGTATTCACCGTATTTGAAATTGCCGCGCCGGCAAGCCCTACAGCCCAAAGTCTTATGTAAGAAACAATATCCGAGAAAACATTTACAACACCGAGCAGGACAGAAATTATATTCTTGCAGCTTTCAAGTATTGATTTTCCAATGCTTCCATCATAATTGCTGAACACAAAACTTAAAGCAAAACCAAATGCAACAAGTCCTATTGAAACTTTGCCGACAGGAACACCGTAAATAAGCACATCGAATGCAAAGACCTTAGAGCTTACAACCATGTTCAGAACTAAATAGAACATTCCCCAGAGCTGGAGCAATGAACCAAGTTCACCGAGCATCTTCAGAGACTTGTGATACCGCGCAATCCCCTTGAAATGGGCAACCGAGAGCTGCAGAAATCCAAGGGTAAAACAGAAAATCTGAAGATTCTGCGCCGTTGACAAAGTTCCTCTTGAAGTGTCTTCTGCCCAGAACGGAATCCAGGCTTCAGTACAGGCGTTAGAAATCGGCGGAACCGAAAGATTGACAAGCCAGACCGGAAGCTGCTCCGGAGCAAGACCGAACCAGGTGCAGGTAACTGTTCCCCACACGATTGTTGCAATCCCCATCAAGAGCGCAAGATTCAAAATCGGGGCAACTTTCTGTTTTTTTGCCACAGACTTTAGAATCATAATCACTGCCGCGGCTGTAACAATCAAACCATAACCGCCATCCCCGAAAATCATTCCAAAGAAAACTGTAAAGAACAGCAAGAACCAGCCAGAAATATCATATTCATGATAGCCTGGGACAGTTCCCAAGAAATCTGTAAGCGGATAAATCAGACTTACAAATTTATTGTTTTTAAGTTTCGTTGGAACCTCATCATCTTCCGCAGGATCTGAACAAGCCAAAGCCCAGCCGTTTAATTTTACGGATTCCTTTAACTTTTCAATGCTGTCAACAGGAACAAAACCTGAAAGCCATGCCAAGTCTGTCGCTTTTCCGGCATCCTCCTGCTCCATTCCTGAATAAATATTTTCAAATTCAATATCAGATTCAAGAGATTTTTCCAATTCCTTCATCTGAGGAACAAAAACTGCAAGAGAAACAAATTTTTCTTCAATTTTTTTGATTTCCTCAGCATCAGAATCTAGTCTTGCCTTTAACTCAGCGGTTGAAATCTCCGGCATCGGAACTTCGTATGCCTCGGCAGGGAATCCGGAAGGTCGCTCATCTGTCGCATCAAGCAAAACAAAACGGACGATTTTTTTGAAACGATTAACGCAGATTGTCTTTGAATTTTCATCAATAAGATTGTACTTATCTTCCGGAATTTCATACATTTTAAGAGAAACGTTTTTTTCCTTTAGATAGGCAAAATCCGACGGAGTAACTCCACCCCAAGGCGAAAGCCGCTCCAGTTCCGCAGAATAAGACGAGATTTCTTCCTGAAGTTTTTTCTTCTGTTCAGAAAGTTCTATCACTTCCCTGCATTTTGCCGCAATCTGAGTATTGTCAAGTTTTTCAGCCTCTGGCGTTTTTTTAGGAAGTTTTACTTCCGCAAGAAGTGACACCGCATTTACAGCATTGTTAGATGCCTCTTTGAATGCCGCAAGCCGCTCGCCTTTTCCTTCAATGTGCTCAAGATGAACAACACCAACCTTTTTCAGTTGCTCCAGCGCTTCTTTTCGTTCCTTGTTAAGGACTACAAGAGAGACTTTCTTCATTTGTACAATCACTGTAAAGCCTCCTTTTTAGCATCAGATGCAGCCTGAAGTTTTTTCTTGGAAATTTTGCTGCGAACAACCGCCGCAACCTGCTCGTCTCCAAGATAAACAGAGATTTTCTTTATATTGGCTTTTGTTTCTGGAATTTTTACTTTCTCAAAAAGATTCACACGTTGAGTCGTAGTGCGCAATTCCTGGGAAAGAAGCCGAACCTGCTCATCAAGAACTTCAGCCTCAAGATCCAGTGACAAAGCCTTTTCCATTCTGTCAGCAGCCATGTCAATCCATAAAGGAGTTTCGTACAAATCGTAGTCGCCCCGGCTAAAATCCGCGCCTTCATAAACAGGAATAACAACCCCGGCAATATTGCCCACACCCTTTTTGATGTTTCTTACAGTTACCATTCCAGGCTTAAACTCCTCAGCCTCGCCAAAAACGGAAATCCATTCATCGAATTCCTTTTCAAGCTGGCTGCGTTTTGCACGGACTTCTTTAGCTTTTGCGTCAATAGTACGAATTTCTGTCTGGAGCTGCTGTTTTTTAAGCGTAAGCGTAGGAAGATAACGCTGGTACATTTTCAGCGCATCTTTCTGGACTTTCTGCTCATTTTTAGTCAGCTTAATTTTAGCCATACAGCTTCCTTCTGCTATTAGTATTTGTTATATTCTGCGATTTTTAATGCAGAACCGTTACATTAATTCTTTTTTGGCCAGTACTTTTCTACCAGGGCAGTCTTTATACCAGTTTCTGATGGCTCAAAACAGTCTGAAAGAATTTTCCATCCAAGATCCAGCGCATCTTCCAACTTGATATTTTTTGAAAGATCCATCATTTCGTCCTCAAACTCTTTTCCGTATGCAAGAAGTTTTTCATCCCACGCAGACATATTGAAACCCATTGATTTCTTTTCAAGAGTATCCTTGTAGTTTGAATAAAGACGAATCATACCATCCATAAGTGCGCGGTGGTCATCGCGGGTTGAACTGTTTACATTCTGCTTTAAGCGCGACAATGAACCGAACGGCTCAATTCTTCCGCCCTTAAGATAGTACTGACCTTCTGTGATGTAACCAGTATTATCCGGAACCGGATGGGTAACATCATCACCAGGCATTGTTGTAACAGCAAGAACTGTAACTGAGCCGGCACCCTCAAAGTCAACGGCTTTCTCATAACGGCTCGCAAGCTGGGAATACAAATCGCCAGGATAACCACGGTTTGAAGGAACCTGCTCCTGTGTAATCGCGATTTCCTTTAAGGAGTCCGCAAAGTTTGTCATATCAGTAAGAAGAACAAGAACATCTTTTCCCTGAAGAGCAAACTGTTCAGCAACCGCAAGAGAAAGGTCAGGAATTTTCTGACATTCTACAGTCGGGTCAGCGGCTGTATGCATAAACATAACTGTCTTAGAAAGAGCGCCGCCGTTTTCAAGAGTATCCTTGAAATAAAGATAATCATCGTACTTTAAGCCCATTCCACCAAGAACGATTACGTCAACTTCCGCCTGCATGGCAATTCGCGCAAGAAGCTGGTTGTACGGTTCACCAGAAATACTGAAAATCGGGAGTTTCTGGGAAATAACCAAAGTATTGAACATATCAATCATTGGGATTCCAGTGCGAATCATACGTTTTGCCATAATACGCTTTGCCGGGTTTACAGAAGGTCCGCCAATTGCGACAAGGTTGTCTGCAAGCGCCGGTCCATTGTCGCGAGGCTCTGCAGAACCGTTAAAAATGCGGCCCAAAAGGTTCTCGCTAAAAGAAACTTCCATTCTGTGTCCAAGAAAACGGATATGGTCACCAGTAGAAACACCGCGTCCACCGGCAAAAACCTGCAGGGAAACTGTATCGCCGTCAATCTTGTTTACTTCGGCAAGTGATTTACCAAAGACAGTTTCGATTTCCGCAAGTTCTCCGTATGCAACATTGTCAGCTTTTACTGTGATAACGGAACCTACAATAGATTCAATACGGCTATAAATCTTACTCATTATTCACCATCCTTTAGCATTTCACTAGCTTCAGCTTTTACAGTACCTTTTTTAGAAGCGTACAAATCATCAATTTCCTTTTCTTTTGCCTTGAATTCAGGAGTATTCCATGCAATGTAGTTCCAGTCCAAAGATTTCTGACGCAACTGGTTAAAGAAAACACGGGCATCATCTTTGTCTGCAAGCTCAAAATCAGAGGCAAGAACTTTCAAAACCTTTTTGAAAGTATAAGTCTGGCGCTCAACGCTTACAGCCGCATCAACCTCATCAAAAGAGTTCTGCTGGAAATAAACGTTGTCAAGATATTCACTCTTCATATAAAGAACGAAATCTTCTG
The DNA here is from genome assembly GCA_963627355.1 of uncultured Prevotella sp. Lineage (GTDB taxonomy): Bacteria > Spirochaetota > Spirochaetia > Treponematales > Treponemataceae > Treponema_D. The sequence goes on from CAVGBY010000027.1 coordinate 6,095, forward strand.
TTGTTGTACCTTCCTCGCCAACAACTTTCATCATCTGATTTACCTCGACACCGGCCTTATACACATTCCGCGCATAAGAAACCCAGTCCTCGCGGATTACAGACTTATATTTTGACCATGAGCCGATAGGATCGATTGCCGGGAATTTTCGCGCGTCCGAGCGTTCGCGGGTAAGTCCGTGGAAACCGCCGACAACCTTTAAAGTTGCCTGAGTTACAGGCTCCTCAAAGTTACCGCCAGCCGGAGAAACTGTTCCACCAATTGTAACAGAACCCTTTGATCCATCTCTAAGACGAACGTAACCGGCACGCTCATAGAAAGCGGCGATATAAGATTCAAGATAAGCAGGGAATGCCTCTTCTCCAGGAATTTCCTCCAGACGGCCGGACATTTCACGCAGAGCCTGAGCCCATCGTGATGTTGAGTCCGCCAAAAGCAAAACGTGGAGTCCCATCTGTCTGTAATATTCAGCCAAGGTAACCGATGTATAAACAGAAGCCTCGCGCGAAGCAACCGGCATTGACGAAGTGTTACAAATGATGATTGTTCGCTTCATCAATGATTCACCGGTACGCGGGTCAGTAAGCTCAGGGAATTCCTTGATAGTTTCTACAACCTCACCGGCACGTTCACCGCAGGCCGCAATGATTACAATATCAACATCGGCATTTCTTGAGGTTGTATGCTGAATAACAGTTTTTCCAGCGCCGAAAGGTCCAGGAATACAATAAGTACCACCCTTTGCGACAGGGAAGAATGTATCAATAAGACGTGTTTTTGTAACCATTGTCTCTGTCGGAGCAAGACGTTCCGCATAACAGTCAACAGCACGTTTTACCGGCCATTCAAAACACATTGTAAGAGTATGGTCATTTCCTTTTTCATCTGTAACAACAGCCATCTTGTCTGTGATTGTATAAGAACCGGCTGGAGTCACTTCTTTTACCGTATAAGTTCCAAGAAGTCCGAAAGGAACAAGAATTTTGTGCGAGAAAGGTCCTTCCGGAACAGAACCGATTGAATCACCGCGCAAGACTTTATCACCAGGCTTTACAGAAGGAGTCCAGTCCCATTTTGCGTCTTTATTAAGCGGGTCAACATAGACACCTCTTTCAAGGAAGAATCCAGCTTTTTCCGCAACCAACGGAAGCGGATTCTGAAGACCATCATAAACCTGACCAAGAAGTCCCGGTCCAAGCAAGGCACAAAGCATGTTTCCGGCAAATTCAACAGAATCGCCTGCCTTGATTCCCTGCGTCATTTCAAAAATCTGTAGCTGGGCAACGTCACCGCGAATACGGATAACTTCACCACGAAGTTTTTTGCCTTCAACATTAACGTAGGCAACCTCGTTCATGGAAATATTTCCGTCAAACTTAACAGAAACCATGTTTCCATTGATACCGACTACTTTACCTTTTGTTTCTGTCATATAGTTTCTCCAAGTATAGTATCGTAAATTTTGTGATAAGAATCTGTTCCCTTCTCTTTGTCGAATTTTCTGATCCGTTCAAGAAGCATCAGCCGAATTCCATAAGCAAAAACATAGTCAGCAGAAAAACAGTCAATTGGCTGAAGCGTGTTCAGAACACCCAATCTGAATTCATAAAGAAACTGTTCCGCAGAAAGAGGACTGTCCATTCCAACAGCAGTACGGGCTGCCTGAACTAAATCAGCAGAAATAGAAACTGGAATTGAACCAATCTCTTTTTTCATTTTTTGTGCCCGCACCTGGGCAAGAGCATAACGCAAAGCCCGCTCAAAATCGTACCATTTATCAAGAAAAACAGATCCTGTCGGTTCCGGAAATTTTGGCGCTTCAAGAGAAAGTTTATCCAAAACCTCAGCCTGTTTTGCATCAAAAAAACGGGAACACAAATCTCTGTAATATTTTTCGGTAATTGGCAGCGCGGATTTTTCTCCAGCAGCAGAAATATCTGGCAGCTGCGAAACCAAATAATATTGTTCTTTCACTAATTATTTCCTTTTGCAGCCTCTTTCATAACAGCTGCAACACGTGGATTCAAATATGCAGAGAACAAATCTGCAACTGATTCTGCTGAATAATCATAGAATGCAGCTCCATTTTTTATGCTGATGCGGAATCCTGCAGAAAGAGTTCTGTCCGGCTTGATTTCAAGTCCTTTTGCAATTTCTGCCTTTAGGGCGGCTTTTAACTCGCCTTCAAGAGATTTCAAGTCTTTTTCACTTAGAAGAACAGAAAGTTCTGAAGCATCCGCATTTTTGCTCCACGCCTTTACTGTTTCAGGAATCAAGTTTTTCATTAAATCTGATGAATAAGATTTTGCTGTCTCTGACTGGATAAGACCGTCAAGTTCTGCAACCAAAGAATCACGGAAACTGATAAGCATATTGCGGCATGCCTGAGTAACAGCATCTTCGCTTGCTTTTTCAAGACGTGCGATTTCAGATTTGGCATTTTTTATCATGTCATCTGACTTTTTCTGTGCTTCTTCAACAATGGACGCGGCTTTTTTTTCCGCGTTGGCGGTAATCTGAGCAGCAGCCTCTTCAGCGCTGGAAATTCCGTCTTTTTTTATTTTGTCAATTAACTCTTGTAACTGAAAATCCATTTTTACCCCACTAAAGTTGTTAAAAAAATGTTTTGTTTAAATTATAATGTAAAAAACACAAAACACCAACAAAATTAATCCAAAAATGGAACGTTTTTTTTAATTTTTTTATCTCAATAAACACGGACAAAGTAAAATTTTAAAAAAAATATATGGAAAAGTCTTTAAGGACGCTCTATGTCAAGCACAAACTGGACTTCTGTAGCTGAACAGTCCAATTCCCGGGAAATGACATCAGCATCATAGCCCTGGTCGTAAAGTTTTAAAATTTTATCTTTTAGAGTTTCCGGTGCCTTGCTTAAATCCGCCAATGTTTCTGAAACAAAAACTTTGGGGGCAACAACAGGAATCTGAGCATAGGCAGCTCCCTGGCTGTCAACGTGGATGTCGGTGTTCACAGGAATCTCAGTCTTCTTTTGCTGACTGACATCTGATTTTTCATTAAAAAGTGTTGTCTGAAACGGCTCGACAGAAAACTGCTCGCCAGTCCGGGTAAGAACAACAGTGT
>CAVGBY010000027.1:9309-21177 GCA_963627355.1 uncultured Prevotella sp.
TGCAACAATATCTTCTGTTGTAAAAAGATTTTTAAAATGACGCAAAAAGATAATCCACATCACGACATTGAAAACACAAATCAAAACAAGAATAACTGACAATTTTCACCTCGTAATATCAACATGCTGACCAATATAAGATTCCTTCAGCCTGCCTTTGTTGTCCTCATCTTCCGCAGAATCCTTACCCTTTTCCTTGTTCTTAAAAGATTCCGCCCCGCCCTGATTGTTATGTCCATTCTGATTTACAGATGCCGCTCCATTCTGTTTTTCTGCCTCAAGAACCTTGTTTTTCTCTTCCTCTATCTGACGGGCAAGCTCCTTGTTCTGCAAATTCTGTACAGCCTGCATACTGTGTTCGGCAAGAGACGCCTGCTTTGCCATATTTGACATCTGAGAATACATTGTCTGTAAATCAATCGGCTGTAATCCCATCTAGTTATACCCTTCAGGACCTTTTGTAACATCCACTGACGGCGGCTCATACTTTCCGCGCTTTGCAAATGAATTCTCATAATAGAACGTACAGCCTGAAACTTCCGTATGAACTTCATCAAGGACATCCCGGACATAAATTTTTGTTCCAGGATACGTTACACCTTCAACCTTTACCCTTCCAACGGTCTTTAAATCCCTAAGATGAGCCTGAAGCGCCTCCACCTCTTTGTTTATTTCCTTTGATTCCGTGACAATCTCATTCTTGCGTTCCACAGATTTCTGAAGATTCTCTTCCTTGTCTTTCGGAAGCGAGCGGCGGAGTTTTTTCATATTTTCCAGAGTACCAATGTCAAGCTCAATGTTTTCAAGCTCCTTTACAAGTTCCCCCTGATGCTCAAGAAGCTCATCAAGTTTTTTCTTGGCACGCGGGTCAACACCGACAGAAAGCGTTGTTGTGGCTCCACCTCCAGGAGACCCCACCGTTCTTGCGCAGATCTCTTCTGTCGCAAAAAGTTTTCCGCCTGTAATCTGGGCTTTTTTTCCATGCAGAATTATATTTTTCATTGCAGTAACATCACAGTTCATCAGACTGTCTGTCGCGACAAGATTTTCTTCAACCTCAATCTTTGTTTCCTGCACAAATTTGCACCAAAGGGATTTTCCGGCTTTTATAGAACCTTCATTTTTTCCAAAAACACCCTGATGGATTACAATATCACCGTTTTCTGACTCAATATTGCATTTTCCGACAGAACCGCCAATATCAATCGCGCCGGTCGCCCGAACATCAAATCCGTCATCAACAGAACCTTTTATTATGACCGAACCGACAAATTTTATGTTTCCAGATTTTATGTTCACGGCATCCAAAGTAAGCATTGGCTCAACGGAAATTTTTCCATTTTCAAAAAGAACCTGACCATCACACGAAGCCAAAATTGTAACACCATCATTATCAAAATGAACATTCTTACCAAGCTGAACCTGAATATCCTTGCCGTTCTGGGCCTCAAGATAATGACCGAACAAAGTCTTTCCGCCTTTTCCGCGTGTCGCCGCAATTTTTGTCGCCAGCACCTGACCTGTAACAACATTCTGGATGTTATTCAGCTCCTTAAAGTCAATATTTCCGCTCGCAGACTCCTGTGCCCTTATCTTTGTCTTATCAGTCTCAAAGTTATATTGAACATAAGCATCTTTTCCATTTTCAGGAAGAATTGCGGAAGCCACCTCAAACGGTGTTGAATAGACCGGGGTATCAACAAATTCCCGGATTTTTTCCTCATTGATTCCAGCACGGATTCCCTGTGCCTTTAAAGACCGCTCAATCAAATCAAAAGTACAGTCCGCTCCGCCCATTGCAGGAGGGTCCACAGTGATTGTGCCGTGCATCTCATCTTTTGAAACATCTACAGAAACAAGAGCATCTCCGGCAGCGACATGCTTATAAGTGCCTACAGTCTCGTATTCGCCGCCTGTTCCGCCCTTTATGAATTTATTGATAAGCTTTTCATCAAAAGTCTCTGTGTCAGTACGCTTTACAGAATCCAGAACCTCTGAAACGTTAACATCACGGCCTTTTCCAACAGGGAGAATAACCTTTAGCTTGATAGACGAGCCAAACCTGTGGACATAAAAAAGTCCGTCGCGGTTTTCAACAGCCTGCTCTTCCTTGAATGTATTTTCATCAAACAAATCATCCGAGGCGGCTTTTCTTTTTGCGGCCATAGCCTCTGAATTCTGATAAATACGCAGTTTCCATGGCTTTTTTCCGATTCCAAGAAAACCATTGCTGCCTTTTTCAACAACCTCGTACTCAAGTCCGGCAAGTTTTGTGTCAAGCTGAACAGAAGCGTCTGCCAACGCCTCGTCAACAGTATCCGCGTTCACCACAACGCAGCTAAGCTGGTTATCAAGTTCGAGACGCTTTGACATTTCTTCCCGGATTTTCTCAAGCGAATACATTTGCCTACATGATTCCTTTTCTCAAATTTGTAAGTTTTGCGCGAAGACGCAGATTCGCCTTTGTGTGCAGCTGAGAGATGCGCGACTCGCTTACCTCAAGAACCTCGCCAATTTCCTTGAACGTCAAATCTTCATGATAGTACAGGACAATAACCATTTTTTCTTTCTCTGGAAGCTCATTTATCGCCTGAATTATCACTTTTCTGATTTCCTCGCGTTCCGCTATCACATCAGGATTCAGACTTGAAGGAGACTCTATAGAATCCCCGATTGACATACTGTCGGAATCATCTCCGGAATACCAGACTTCGTTCAAGGAAAGAACACTTGTTCCCGAAACCTTCATCACAGTCTTGTGGTATTCGTCCTCGCTGATTTTTAAAGCACCGGCAATCTCGGAATCTGTCGCAGTTCTGCCAAGTTTTGCCTCAAGCTCAACAATTGTATCTTCTATTTCTCGGGATTTCTGCCGGACAGAACGAGGAACCCAGTCAATTTCGCGGAGCTCATCAAAAATCGCGCCACGAATTCTTGTCACAGCATAAGTCTTGAATTTTACACCTTTTTCCGGGTCATATTTATTTATCGCATCAAGAAGTCCAAACTGTCCGAATCCCACCAAATCGTCGAATTCAACACTGTTTGGCATTCCGACAGCAACTTTGCCTGCAACGTATTTTACAAGCGGCATATACTGCCTTATGAATTTGTCGCGAAGTTTTGTTGACTTTGTTTTATGGAATTCTTCCCACAGCAAATCTTCTTCTTTTCCGTCGTTGATAGATGTTGCCGCGGATGTCTGATCCTTTTTTTCTTCAGCTGTAATTTCGTCCATATAAACCTTACCTTATCATTTATCTTTTGAAAGCAAAGTGCTGATAGCCTTAGCCATAAGTTCTGCATCCTGGGAACCCGATTTTTCCTTGGAAGAACCGCCGCCCGAAACATAATTTGTATCTTTATTTTCTGAAAAACTTGTATTTTCCGCAAAACCAGAATTTTCCGGGCTGTCCGTACCCTGAGTTTCAGCCAAAGCCTCCAAATCAGGAAGAACATCAAGTGTTTCAGAGTCATTTCCAGAATTATTGGGATTATTGAAAACCGGCAGAGAGTCATCCAAAGATTTTTTCTCATCAGCCTTTATCTCGCTCATTGATTTTGACTCAACGCTTGAAATATTCGAAGGATTTTCCGCAAAATTCAAGGGAACAAAACCGCTGTTTCCAGAGGAAGAATTCTCATTTTTTATCTGCTGAGCCGCATCCGCCGCCGTTCCGGACTGAACATCATTTTTCTGCGGCTCTGAATGTTGCTCCGGACTAAAGCCCGAGACAGAAGAATTTTCCGTTTCAGGATTATTCTTTACATCCTGCAAATCTTCCTTGCTCAGCATCTGATGGTTGGAGCCCACAAAAAACTGAGAACCATTTTCCTCCGCGGGAAGTTCCTCATCCTGAATCACAATATCAATAGGCTGTGTTCCGGAAGAATTCTGCGTGTTCCTGCCCGAATTTTCTGTAAAATCCGCGCTGTTTTCCGCAAAAACAAACTTACTGGCAACAAATTGAATCACAGCGGCAAGAATTCCAAACCCAATCGCAAAGGAAAGAGCAATAAAAAAACGGACACTGCCAGATCTTGCCACAGTATGAAAACTTGAAAGAATAGAAAGCAGAAAACCAAAAATAGAAAAACCTGCAATGAATTTAAAATTTTTCATTTTCCACCTCCCATTCAGAAAATAAATGCAAAATCTGCTTTTAAAACAGTTTAATTATATATCAAATATGCACAAAAAGACAGAAAAAATTTTTCAGGGCATTTTACAGCTTTTTGCGCCTTATCTTGCCTTTTTACCAAGAAATTTTTTCAGGAACGAAGAAACACCCTCGTTTCCAGCATCGCCTGTCTTTTCAATCCTGCCGACAATGTGCTTTAAACATACAGAAGGCTTACAAGTCGGATTTACAACAATAAACGGTTTTTGCCTGATTACAGAAGCCTGGACAATCGGATCGTCGTAAACATACCCTATGTAGTCAACTTTATAGCCAAGGAACTGACCTACAATTGTAATAATCCTGTCAGAGATTCGTTTTCCCTCGTCCGCAGAATGAACCCTGTTCACAAGAAGCTTTAAATTTACAGTACGGTCAACAATTTCTGTCGTGATGATTTTTATTATTCCATATGCATCCGTAATCGCAGTAGGCTCTGGAGTTGTAACAACATAGACCTCATCAGCGGCGGCAACAAACTGAAGAACGTTGTTCGCTATTCCGGCGCCCGTGTCTATAATTATTATGTCAGCGTTTCCAAGTGTGCTGAACTGTTTTGCAAAATATTCAAGTTCTTCCTTGCTTAAATTCGCAATTTTTGAAAAACCGTTCGCGCCGGCAATGAATTTTATTCCAAATTCAGTGTCAAGAATAATCTCTTTCATTGTCTTTTTCTTGTTGATTACGTGCATTAAATTATACTGAGGAACAACATTCAACAAGACATTGACGTTCGCCATACCAAGGTCGCCATCTATAAGGATGACTTTTTTTCCAAGCTGGGCGTACGCAATCGCCATATTTACAGAAATATTTGTTTTTCCAACACCACCCTTACCGCTTGTAATTGCAATAATCCGGGTCTTATGATTTTTTTCAGAGGAATTTTCTGATTCTGGACCTTTTGGCTCTGCCAAACCGCCGCTCAAAAGTTCACGCAAATCTTCTGCCTGTTCTTCCATAGTTAGTTAACTCCAAATTTATCTTCAATGTGAATTCTATCAACTTTAAAACCCATCATCCTTATCAAAAAATAAAAGACATTCGCCTTCTCTATGCAGCCAGCCGCCTTCTGACCGGTTGTAAGATATGAAATATTTTTATTTTTCTCCCAGACTACAGAAATTACATTTCCATACTGATTTGACTCATCACACTTAGTAATTATAACAGAATTATAGCCAAATGGCTCGTAATTTCGCATGATATTTATTAAATCCCGGGATTTTGTAGAAGCCATGACCGCAAGGTAAACATCCGGATTCATTCCCGGAACATCAAGCGTTTCCTTCATCGAGCCTATATGGCTTGAATCGTTCGGGCTGTAGCCGCTTGTATCAATAAAAATCGCATCAACATGGTCTTTCACATCCTCATAAATTTTCTGCACATCGCCCGCATTCTCTGCCTTTAAAACCTGAAGATTAAAAAGAAGCCCGAATTTCGCAAGCTGCTCCTGCGCGCCCACACGCATTGTGTCTGTTGTTATAAAACAAAGCTCAACTTTTCTTTCCTGTTTCTTTGCGGACATAACGTACTGAGCAGCAAGTTTTACAAGAGTTGTGGTTTTTCCAACACCTGTCGGTCCTACAATAATCACAACATGAGGATTTCTATGAACCTTTTCAGGAGCAATATTTATTGACTCGCCAATCCAGTCTATTACAACACGCTGGACGTAATCAGTGTCCTCAAGCTGCTCCAAAGAAAGAGTCTTTAACTTATCCGTAATATATTTGCAGTACTGGATAGAAAAATCATTTTCAGAAAGAAGATTCTGAATCATTTCTATAGACGGATGATTTTCAGTTTCAGAAGAATGGGCAGTTTTTGTCTGGCTTAAAGAATTTTTCAGTTCCTCAATTGATTTTTGAATCTCGTTTAACTGCGCGCTGTTCACCTGCGGCGCGGAAACAAGCGGAGAGGCCGGGGAATTCAAACTTGGGTCAAGAGACTGGATAGCCATCGAACGCAAAAACGAATCCTTGTTCCGCATAAAAGAATCAACATCCGAAGCATAAGACGAAGAGCCATCGCGGTGCTTTACCACATAAGTAACCTCAATCCCCTCTTCATTCAGAAGTCCGAAACAGCGGGTCTTTAAAACCTGTTTCTTGTTTACAATCTCGTAGTCATTCTGGTATTTACGGTACAGTTTTTCCTTGGCTTCCTGCATACTTTTTGCATAGATTGTCTGAGCAGGCTCATTCATATTTCTTTCCATCATACAGGCTTATTCCTCATACGCTATCTCACCAAGAACTTCCACATCAACATGATTTCTTGCGGCATTTATCTCTTCCGCGGCAAGAACCACAACGCCCGGCATCTCAATATCTATAGAATCATGCACAAGCATTCTTATAGAGCCAGGGCAAAGAATTATAGGCATATATCCCATAACACTCACGTTTTTAATTGTGTTGCTCACAGCATTTATCCATTTTCTATTGTCGGCAGGATCCAAAGCCAGAATCGGTCCGGAACCATCCTCAGGATACTGGGCATGATTAAACAGAAGCTCGCACCATCCTTGGCTTAAATTTATCACACGAAGCTTTCCGTCATTGTCCGCATACTGAAGACATATCTGGCTGCCAAGAGCGATTCGCACCGCATCAATCAGTTTCCAGGTAACACGTGTATATAATCCGTTGTTTGAAATAGCCTCAAGAATTGTAACAGTATTCCGGATTGAAACTTTTTCCTTAAGAAGTCCGCGCAGGATTTTTTCAATTTCACCGATTGAAAATTTACGGTCACCAGAAAGAATCTCATCAACAATAATCTGATTATCTTTTTTAGTCTGGTCAAGAATAAGATTAACTTCCTGACGACCAAGAATATCAGCGGCATTATTCTTTATTATTTCTGTAAGATGAGTTGCAATGATTGTAGGAGAATCAACAACTGTGTAGCCAGCCTGCTCCGCATCTGAACGCTGGTCTTCCGGAAGCCATATTGCAGGCATTCCAAACGCAGGATCCCGGGTCGGCTCTCCCTTTAACTCCTCTGTAACCGCCCCGGTGTTCATGCACATATAATAGCCAAGCCGGACCTGGCTTTTTCCAACAGGAATTCCACGGATTTTAAAGCAGTATTCATTCGGCTCAAGATTCATGTTGTCAACAATACGGATTTTTGGAACAGGAAGCCCCATATCAAGGGCCGCCTCCCGCCGGATTCTAGAAATTCGCTCGACAAGCTCAGCGCCCTTTTCCTTGTCAACAAGCGGAATCAGTGCAAAGCCAATCTCCAGGCACAACGGATCAAGCGGAGCAATGGCATCCTGCTCGGCAGTATTCTGAGTTTTTTTAATGTTTGCGCTTTCGGCTTTTTTCTGTGCCTCAAGAATTTTCTCTTTTTCTTTCTGCTTTGAAAGTCTATATCCAAAATAAATAAATGCCACGCCAATAGGAATCAAAAGGAACTGAGTTCCGCCGCGGAAAACAATTCCCATAACCGCAAGAACCCCACCGATAATCTCATAAATTGTTCCAGCAATAGAAAATTCCTTAACGACTTTATCACTAAGAGAATCTTTTGACTTATCCGCTGTAACAAGAATACCAGTAGCAAAAGAAAGCATAAGCGACGGCAGCTGGCTAAGAAGTCCGTCACCAATAGTAAGGCGCGTATACACCTCAAGGGCTTCCATAAAAGAAAGATGGCGGAAAACCATTCCGACAATAAAACCGCCCACAAGGTTTATCGCAGTAATAAAAATTCCGGCCTTTACGTTTCCTGAGACAAACTTGGAGGAACCGTCCATATTTGAATAAAAGTCAATGTCGCGGCGGAGCTGCTCCTTCTGAAGATTCGCCTCTTCTTCCGTAATGTAGCCGTTTGAAAGCTGGTTGTCTATGTCAAGTTGCTTTACCTGCATGGAGTCAAGCGTGAACCTTGCGGCAACCTCAGAAACACGTCCCGCGCCTTTTGTGATTACAACAACCTGAACAACAATAAGAATTATAAAGATTACAAAACCGATTACAAGGCTGTTTCCTGCGACAATATTCGCAAACGCCTGCACCATCGCGCTCTGAGTTTTCGCAAGCGCATTAACATTGTTTCCCTGCGCGGAAAGAATCAGCCTTGTTGATGAAATATTTATTCCAAGACCAAACAGCGTGACGAACAGAATTATCTGCGGAAACGACGACAAGTCAGAGGCGCGCGGAGTATAAACAACCGTAAGAAGCACCAGAAGCGCCGCCGCCATATTTATAATCATGAGAAAATCTATCAATACTTTTGGAATCGGAATAATGAGCAAAAGAACCGCCACGACCGCAAAAATGCCGATCATGTTAGTTCTAATGAAAGTCAACACCTTTCCCTTAGCATTTTCGTTTGCCATAAGTCCCCACCCAGCAAATTACTCATCATTTTTTAGGAGCAAATTTTACAACTTCAGCGTAAATCTGCGCTATTATCTGAAAATAATCTTCAGGGATTATATCACCAACCTCTGTTCTTGTATAGAGTTCACGTGCCATAGGCTTGTTTTCTACAATCGGAACAGAATTTTCGCCAGCAACCCGGCGCATCATAAGAGCAATCTCATCCTCGCCTTTAGCCGTAACCTGCGGAGCCGGAGCCGCCTCTGTGTCATACTTCAAGGAAACCGCAAAATGCGTAGGGTTTGTGATTACGACATCCGACTCGCTGACTGCCTTTGGAATATTCTGCCTGGCCATCTGCATCGCTCGCTGACGAATCCGCGACTTTACCTCAGGGTCTCCTTCCATCTCCTTGTATTCCTGCTTAACCTCAAATTTTGTCATTTTCATTGATTCCATAAATTCTCGTTTCTGCACAAAGTAATCTGGAATCGCAATAAGAAGAAAAAGAACCGCAGTGACAACAAGAATCGTTCCAATCATCCTTGAAATGCTAAAAACCGCCATAACAATACTTTTATTCTGGATTTCCATAAGAAGGACAGGAATATCTTTTTTTATCAGGAAGAAAGAAATCGTAATTATCAGAAAAACTTTTCCGATGGACTTCAGGACATTGAAAATCCCTTTGAATGAAAAAAGTGTATTCTTAAAATACTGGGCAAAATTCGGAAGAATTTTTGAAAATTTCGGCTCAATCGCTTTTGTTGAAAAAACAAACCCCTTGTTCTGGACAATATTTCCTAGAACACCAAAAACAACACCCGAAAGCGCGACCGGCACAACTATTTTTACAAATTTCTCGGCAAAAATATAAAAAAAAGCCGCATTTTTCACATCATCGTCATTTATGTGGTTAAAAAAAAAGACCATAACTTCGGCACATTCAAAAAGAATCCTCTTTGCAAAAACAAAAAGCGTAAGCAGCGCAAAAAGAAAAACAATCGAACTGTTCAAATCCGAACTTTTTGCAATCCGCCCCTCTTCCCGTGCCTTACGAAGTTTATACTCCGAAGGTTCTTCCGTCCGCCCCTCGTCTTCGGCGGCAAACCACTGAAGGTCAATCTGCTGTGAACTCATTTTTGCCCCCCGATAAGACTAAGGGTCCGGATAAGCTCATTCAGCCCGGTGTTAAACGAACGCAGGAAAAAATCGCACAAAGGCTGAAAAATCATCACAATCAGCAAAAACGAAAGCAGAATCATAACAGGAAAGCCCTCGCTCATAAGGTTCATCTGTGGAGCCGCCTTAGAAAGCAGACCTGTACAAACCGAAATAAGGACAAGTGTTCCCATAATCGGAAGCGCAATCACAAACGCATCCGCAAAAAGATTTGAAAGTCCTTTTAAAAGAAATTTCACAACGGAATCCCTGCCGTCAATAAGAGTAAAAACATTCAATGAAATAAAAGTCTGACGCAGGCCGTTCAAAAAAAGTTTCTGAAACCAATGGTCCTGCAGAAAAACAAGAATGGCCGCAAAATTAAAAAACTGTCCAAGAAGCGGATTTTCAACCTGACTAAGAGAATCATAAACCGCGGCCGCAGAAAATCCCATCTGAAAAGCAAAAAACTGAGCCGCCGTGCTGAACGCCGCAAAAATTATCGAAACATAAAAACCGATAATAACACCTATCAGGGCTTCCCCGACAAGCAGAAGAACGTAATTCAGGCTAAAAGCTCCGTCGCCCTGAATCCACGACGAATATGCGGAAAAATCAACAAAACCAAGCATAAGATAAGACATATACCCGATCAAGGCGACTTTCGCAGTACGCGAAACAGTACGCATTGAAAAAAGAGGCAGAGTAAAAATCAGTCCCGCGCACCTTGCCGCAACAAGAAGAAAAACCGGCGCAGAATTTACAACCTCATCAAGCATATTCATAGTTTACTTTGCAATCTCCGGAATCATCTGGAAAAGAGAAACCGTATAATTGCGCAAATCAGAGAACATCCAGCCGCTCAAAAGCGCAATAACAAGAAGAATCCCTATCAGTTTCGGAAGGAATGTCAGAGTCTGCTCCTGAATCGAGGTTACCGCCTGAAAAATCGCGACAATCAGACCAAGCACAAGAGCAACACCAAGAGGAGGCGCAATCAGCAGAAGAATTTGAATGACTCCGCCGCGCATAAGGTTAACAATCTGGCCAATAGACAAAACTTACCCCCAAAACTAATGAATCACAGAATTAAACAGCTGCGTCGTCAAAAGTCCCCATCCGTCAACAAGAACAAAAAGCATAAGCTTGAACGGCATAGAAATCTGAACCGGCGGAAGCATCATCATTCCCATTGACATAAGAATACTTGCGACAACCATATCAATAATTATAAACGGAATATACAGGATTACCCCGATTTTAAATGCAACTGTAAGCTCGTGCAAAATATACGACGGAACAAGAACATAAGTCGGAACATCAGCCAAAGTATTAGGCCTGTCAAGTTTAGCCATATTCATAAAAACTGAAATGTAACTTGTATCGCCTGCCATCTGCGTATACATAAACTGACGGATCGGTGCCTCTGCCTCGTGGTACGCCTCTGTAATCTCGATAGTTCCATCAGAAAGCGGCTTAAAAGCCCGGTCATACATCTGAGTGAACGTCGGCCACATCACAAAAATTGTCATAAAAAATGCGATTCCATTCAAAACAGCGGTTGGCGGAACCTGCTGCAGCGAAAGCGCACGCTTTATAAAATCCAGAACAATTGAAAATCTAAGAAAACACGTGACAAGAATCAGAATGCTCGGCGCAAGACTTAAAACTGTAAGAAGAACCAGAAGCCTTACCGAAAAAGCAACCTCTTTTCCTGTCTGCGGCTGTGTGACATTTATTGAAACATTTGGAACTTCCGCAGGACGGATATTCCTGCCCATCTCTGTATTTCCGCGCGCGGAACCTTGAGGAAAACTGCTCTGCGAGAACGAAAAGTTTCCCATAAAAAAAAGCACAGCGGAAATAACCAGAATCTTTTTGGCAAATGACTTCATATTATTTACCGCCATTAAATTTATTTCGCTGCTTTTCAAGCAAGTCTGTAATCTTTGTTTTTGCACCCGACATTACATTCTCGTTTTCTCGTGGACCGTTAGGCATAAAAATATCAAGAATATCCGCAAAATTCTTAGGCTTATTCTTTTTTTTCTGCTTGTCCGAGTAAAGATTCATTGCCTGGATAAGCTCCGGGTCATCAATCTGGCTGATAAGATTTACAGAATCGTCTGAAACACCAATCAAAAAAGCATATTTATCTGTAAGCGTAACAATCTGCACTGATT